>CANJOG010000265.1 GCA_947475475.1 Acetobacteraceae bacterium | reverse complement strand
TTCCGGCATCGGGCCGATGCCCGCATCCGTGAGGTCCTTCAACGTGAAGATGGCAATGACGCCCGGCATGTCGCGCGCGGCGGAGGTGTCGATCGAGAGGATGCGGCCATGCGCGATCTGGCTGCGCACAAACACCGCATAGGCCTGGCCGGGCAGTGAGATGTCGGTCGTGTAGCGGCCCTTCCCCTGGAGCAGTGTCGCGTCTTCCTTGCGGGAGACGGGCTGGCCCATGGCGAATTTCAGCAATTCCGGCTGCGTCAGCGGCATCGTCATGGAGTTATCCCTTCCCCTCGGCGGATCAGTGTCGTTTGGGGGCCAGATTAGGCGGTGGGTGTGGGGGCGGCAAGGCGGGCAGACTATGCTCCGGGGGAGAGTGCCGCGCGCAGGAAGTCAGTGACCACCTGCTCCTCATCCTCAGAAATCCAGTGGCCGATACCAGGTTCGACGAAGCTGGTGACGGCGATCCCGGCAGCGCGTAGCGCGCTCTCGGCGTCGCGGCTGCCACGCACGGGCACGACGGGATCGGCATCGCCATGGGCGAGCAGGACACGCGGTGAGCGCGCTTGCGACGAGGCAATCGGGGCGGAAAGCCGGCCCGCAATCGCAGCGACAAAAGCGGGCGGGTCGGCACTGACGGCGGCGGCCAGCGCCATCATCGCGCCCTGGCTGAACCCAACCACCGCGAGGCGATCGCGCATGAGGCCTGCATCCGCAAGCTCGGCGGCGATCATGGCTTCCAGTGCGGGGAGTGCGGCCGCGATCCTGCCGTCACGATTGGCATCGGACACGCCGGCGATGCTGAACCATTGGCGGCCGAAGCCGGGCGCGCCAGCACCCGCGCCATCGAAGCGGTGCGGCGCATCGAGGGAGAGTACGCGCGCCGAGGGCAATGCCACCGCGAAATTATCCGCCAGCGGTTGCAGATCGGCGGCATCGGCACCGAGGCCATGCAGGACGAGGATCAAGGCGCTGGGTGCGGACATGCGGCAACTCCGAGTACGAAAGCGCTATCACGCAGACGCCGAAAAAGAAAACGCCCGCCCGGTGGTGCCGGGCGGGCGCTGAAGCGAGGCTTACATATCGGAGGGAACGAAATCCCCCTTGCCGACCCCGCAATCGGGGCAATGGAAATCAGCCGGCACGTCTTCCCAAGGCGTGCCGGGCGGGATGCCGTGATCGGGCAGCCCCTTGGCCGGGTCGTAGACAAAGCCGCAGAAGAAGCACTGCATCTCCCCGGGGGGCGTCGTCGGTGTGCTCATCAGGCGGTCTTCCACACCAGCGGCAGGCCGCGCAGGCCGGAGACGGTGCCGGTGGAGATGCGCAGATCGGTGCCCGGCTTCACTTCGAATTCCGGAATCCGCTTGAGCCATTCCTCGACAAAGATTCGCATTTCGACGCGCGCCAGCATCGAGCCGATGCAGCGATGCGCGCCCAGGCTGAAGGCGCCATGCGTGACATCCTTGCGGTCGAAATCAACCTCCAGCGGGCGCTCGCCGTCCGGGCGATCGACCGAGAGGAACAGCGTCGGCATGATCAGCATGTCGCCCGCCTTCATGGTCACGCCCTGATAGGTCATGTCCTGGGTCAGGATGCGGCCGACCGTCGCGATCGAATAGCGGCGCATGATTTCTTCGCAGGCATGCGGGATCAGCTCCGGATTCTCGACCAGGCGCTTGCGATGTTCCGGGTTGCGGGCGAGGAAGAGGGCAAACCAGCCAAGCCCGGCCGCCACCGTGTCCAGCCCTGCCACCAGCAGCAGGACGATGATGCCGGTCAGCGTATGGTCATCCAGCTTCTGCCCGTCCACTGTGGCTTCGGTCAGCTGGGTGATCAGGTCGGTGCCGCCGCTGCCACGCCGTTCCTTGATCTTTTGCAGCGTATAGGCCTGCAGGTCCCGCATTGAGTCGATGTGATGCTGCGGGGTGATCGGACGGACATGCTGCTCGCCGATTTCCAGCAGCATTTCGCGATCGCTCTCCGGCAGATCGACCATGGACATGAAAATGGCGATCGGCAGAACTTCGGCAAATTCCTTGACGAATTCACATTCGCCGCGCGGCTTGAAGCCTTCGACCAGCTTGATCGCCAGCGCACGCGCCTTGTCGGCGAGCACGCTCACGGCGCGCGGGGTGAAGGCCGGCGTCAGCAAAGCGCGGTATTTCGGCTGCTCCGGCGGATCGAGCATCAGCGGGATCAGCGGCGGATTCGGATTCTTCTCGCGCGGCACGAACATCTTGTTGGCCGAGAACAGCTCGGGATGCTCAATGGCGTAGGTGATGTCCTCACCACGATTGAACACCCAGTGGCCGCCATTACGCTCGGTCCAGAAGACTCGCGGAATGTCCGCATTCAGCGAGGACATGAAGCGGGTCACGCCGAGCTGATACTCGCCGTCCACCGCGGAGATGTTGAACATGTCATAATCGCGCACCAGCGCCGGATCGACATGCGATGGCAGCGTGCTCGTATTCTGATCCATTTCCGTCCCCTATCCCCTCTTTGGAGGGGTCTCGCGTTTCAGGCGCCCGTCATATCAGCCATGCCCGGCCAGCGAAAGACTGACTGCTTCGGCGACGCGAATACCGTCCACGGCGGCCGAGTAGATGCCGCCGGCAAACCCCGCCCCCTCGCCCGCCGGATAGAGGCCACGCGTGTTCACCGACTGAAAATCCTCGCCCCGCGTCAGCCGGATCGGCGAGGAAGTCCGCGTCTCCACCCCGGTCAGCAGCGCATCCGCCATGGCAAAGCCCTTGATCTGGCGGTCAAAGGCCGGCAGCGCGGCGCGGATAGCCGCCACCGCATACTCTGGCAGGCAGCGCGCCAGATCGGTCGGCGTCACGCCAGGCTTGTAAGACGGCGGCACATCGCCAATCCGCGTCGACGCGCGGCCGGCCAGGAAATCCTCCACCCGCTGCGCCGGGGCGCGATAGCCGCCCTCGCCCGCCTGGAACGCCAGGCTCTCCCAATGACGCTGAAAGGCCATGCCGGCCAGCGGGCCGGTCTCATTGGTCACGGCGCGATAATCCGCCTCGGTGACGCCGACCACGATGCCGGCATTCGCGTTGCGTTCGGCGCGCTGATACTGGCTCATGCCATTGGTGACGACGCGGCCTTCTTCCGATGTCGCGGCCACCACAGTGCCGCCCGGACACATGCAGAACGACCAGGACGAGCGCGTATCGCCATGGTGCACCAGCTTGTAATCGGCCGGCCCAAGCTTGGGATGCTTGGCGAAATCGCCGAAGCGCGCCCGGTCGATCAGGGATTGCGGATGCTCGATGCGCACGCCGATGGCAAAGGCCTTGGCCTCCATCGCGACGTTCCGCTTCGCCAGCATGGTAAACGTCTCACGTGCCGAATGGCCAAGTGCCAGCACCACATGGTCCGAGGCGATCTCTTCGCCACCCTCCAGCCGCACGCCGCGCAGCACACGCTCGCCGGCATCCTCCTCGATGATCAGGTCATCGACTTTGGCCTCGAAGCGATAGGACCCACCCAGGCTTTCGATCTGCGCGCGCAGGCTCTCCACCATGGTGACCAGGCGAAACGTGCCGACATGTGGCTTGGAGGACCACAAAATCTCCTCCGGCGCGCCGGCCGCGACAAACTCCGTCAGCACCTTGCGGCCACGAAACCCGGGGTCCTTGATGCCCGAATACAACTTGCCGTCCGAGAAAGTCCCTGCCCCGCCCTCGCCAAACTGCACGTTGGAATCCGGATCGAGCACGCCGCGCCGCCACAGCGCCCAGGTGTCCTTGGTCCGCTGCCGGACAATCCGCCCGCGCTCCAGAATGATCGGCCGGAACCCCGCCTGCGCCAAAATCAGCCCCGCCAGCAAGCCGCAAGGCCCGGCGCCCACCACAATCGGACGCACCCCAACCCCGCCCAACGGCGCGCGGGCGACAAATTGATACCCACTATCAGGCGTCGGACCCACCGAGGCATCGCCAGCAAACCGCCGCAATACCGCCGCCTCGTCCGCCACCTCCACATCCAGGGCATAGACCAGCAAAATCCGCGACCGCCGCCGCGCGTCAAAACCACGCCGCCAGACCGTCCAGCCCACCACCTCCACATCACCCACGCCAAGACGCGCGACAATGGCCGCCCGCAAGGCCGCCTCATCATGCTCCAACGGCAACTTCAACTCATTAATCCGCAACATCATG
>CANJOG010000264.1 GCA_947475475.1 Acetobacteraceae bacterium | reverse complement strand
GCTCAATCGATATTCTGGTCAACAACGCCGCCCAGCCCGGCGGCCAGGGCAAAGTCCCAGGCCTCGCCGAAATCACCGACGATTTCTTCAACATGGAACTCGACACCAAGGTGATGGGCTATCTCCGCTGCGCCCGCGAGGCAGTACCGCATATGCAGCGCACATCCTGGGGGCGCATCATCAATATCAGCGGCCTGGCGGCCCGCCAGACCGGAACAATTGTCGGCAGCATCCGCAATGTCGGCGTCGCGGCGCTGACGAAAAATCTCGCCGATGAATACGGGCGCTTCGGCATCAACGTCACCTGTGTGCATCCAGGCTATGTGCGCACGGAAAAGTCAAAGCCCGTCTGGGAAAAAATGGCGGCGGATCGTGGCGTGTCGATCACCGAGCTGGAAGCGGACCTCGCGCGCCGCAACACGATCCACCACATCCTGTCCTCCGACGAGGTCGCCCAGATCGTGATTTTCCTTGCCTCTCCGCGCTCCATCGCGATCAATGGCGATGTCATCGGCGCCGGCGGCGGCAGCCCCGGTCCTATTTTCTACTGATCCGGCCAGCGAGGAAAGCCGGCCGGCTCGCGACTCATATCGCGTGCCGGCCGCCACCCAAACACATCAGAACTTGAACGCAACACCCGGCGTCGCCGGCTCCAGCACATCCGCGCCTTTGATCGTTACAGAATCGGTCACGGCAAATCCCGGATCGGTGGCAATCGGATCGAACTTGATGAAGGAAAGATCGCCCAACGCGGCATGATCCTCTTTGCGGAACGAAATCGGCCCCTGGATCGTCTCGACCTTGAGCCCGCCTTCCAGCAGATCGATCAGCCGGTCGGTATCGGTCGAGCCATTCGCCGCCTTGATCGCAGCGGCGAAGATCAGCACCGGGGTCGAGCCATAATACAGGAACTGCCCCGGATAGGGGTCCTTCGTGCGCTCCGTATAGGCGCGGCCGAGCGCCTGGCCGAGCACATTATTCGGGTAGATCGCCGGATTCCAATGCGTATAGGCCCAGAAATTATTGGGAATGTTCTTCCCCATACCCCGGGCGAAAGCATATTCATTGCCGACGTCGATAATCACCTTCACCTGCTTGGAGAATCCGAACGAGCTCGCCTGCTGGAACAGCGTCACGCCACCTTCGCCATAGACCTCCGAAAACAGCCCCTGCACGCCCTGGCTCATCAACGAGGAGATCTCATTCTTGAAATCCGTCGTGCCGATCTTCATCATCATTGGCTCGACCAGCGTGATCTTCTTGCCAATCCGGGCATAGGCCTTCTCGATCTGCACCTGGAAATTGAACACGCTGTCCTTGGTCGCGGCGGCATTATAGCCGATGCTGCCCCAGACTGTGACATCCGGATAGCGCGCCGCCGCCATCGCCGCCGCACCCGAGGTCGCCTGATAGTCATTGGAATTCTGGCGAAATACCCGGCGGCTGAATTTCTCATGCGTCACCGCCATCGAGACCGTCGTCATGCTGATCGCCAGCGACTTCGTCTCCTCAATGATCGGCAGCGAGCCAAGAATATCAAAGCCGATAAACCCGCTGCCAATCAGATTGATCCCGGCAGACGTCAGTTCCCGCGCGGCAATCACGGCTTCATTCGGATTGGCCTTGGTATCCTTGAAGACAATCTCGACCGGCCGTCCCAGGACACCACCATTGCGGTTGACGTAGTCCGCCGCCGTCTCCGCACCGGCCTTGCACTGCAATCCGATATTCGCGACCGGTCCACTCAGCGGCAATTGATAGCCGATCCGGATCGGCCCGCTCGCCTGGGCCGCCGCACGCCGCGCCGAGCCAATCGTCGCGAGTCCGGCACCAGCGGCACTCCCCGCCAAAATCTGACGGCGTGACATAAAGGGCATTTTTGCGTCCTCCCGCTTTTTGATTTGTTTTATGCGCAATGAGTGTGCCAATGCCCCTCGCCCAAGTCCAGAGCGAAGTATTTTCGGATTTTTCTCAGTTCAAAAAGAAAAAGGGCCTCACCAGCCTTTGCCGGTGAGGCCCGCAATCGCGAAAAATGCCAGCTATTACGACAGATTCGCCTTGAAGAACGCCATCGTCCGGCCCAGCGCAACCTTCGCCGCCTCGGCGTGATAACGCGGCCCCGCGGTGTCGTCGTTGAAGGCGTGCTGCGCGCCCTCATAGACATACATCGTGTATTTCACGCCATCCTTCTTCAACGCTTCCTCAAAGCCCGGCAGCATCGCGCCAATCCGCTCATCGAGCTTCACATCGGCATAATTCAGCAGCAGCGGCGCCTTGATCTTCGCCACATCGGCGGCCGCCGGCGTCGGGCCATAATAGACAACGCCCGCATCCAGCGTCGGCTCGGCCACCGCGAGACGCCCGACCATGCCGCCGCCCCAGCAATAACCAACCGCGCCAACCTTGCCATTCACATCCGGCCGCGCCTTCAGCCAGGCCACAGCCGCGCGCGCATCCGCCACCGCGCCATCGGCATTGGTCGTCGGGAACAGCTTCATCGCCGCTTCGTCATTATCCGGCGTGCCACCCTGCGGCGAGAGGAAATCCACACCCAGCGCCACATAGCCATCCGCCGCGAAACGCCGTGTCACATCGAGAATATGCGGGTTCAGGCCACGATTCTGATGGATCACCAGGATCGCGCCACGCTTGCCACCATCCTTCGGCTTGGCGAGATAGGCCTTCACCGGCCCGGTGCCGCCCTGGATCGTCACACGCTCGGTCACGATGCGCGGATCATTTTCCTCGACCACCGCGGCCTGCGCGTAGTTGGACTGCAACGCCGTCAGCGCCGCACTGGCTGCCGCCGTGCTGCCCAGCAGCACGCCCGCGCGCGACAGAAACTGCCGGCGGTCGAAATGCCGATGCACATAGTCGTCGTAAAGCTCGATCAGTCTCTGATCCATGGTGGTCCCCTATCCCTGTTTGTTTCTGCCGCCAGTCCCGGGCGGCGTTTCGCCACGTCGACCGGCCCATATCGCAATGAACCGCCCTCTTTCAAGGACGCTACGGCGCCACATTTGTTCCATGTCGTCGCAGCACCAGCCCGGCCGCCGCGATATCCTCCACCGCCAGCCCGTGTGACTTGAACACCAGGCACGCCCCATCCGGCACCGGCGCCCCCGCCAGCACCTCGCCCAGCTCCGCCACCGCACGCACCCCGGCCAGCAGCAGATCACCCCCCTCCGCCTCCGCCGCCGCAAAGCTATCCACCACCACCGGATGGCGCATGCAGGCATCGTCCAGTTCCCGCCGGCTCCGCCCCACGGCACCGACCGCCAAGACCAGCGTCCCCGGCCGCAACCACTTCCCGCGAAGCACCGGCTCATCGGAGGCCGTCGCTGTCACGACAATATCCGCCGCCCGCGCCACCGCCTCCGCCGTGCCAACCTCGCCGCCAATCTCGGCCGCCAGCGCCGCCGCATGATCTACATTCCGGCTCCAGATCAGCACCCGGTCGATCTTCCGCACCCGCCGCACAAACGCGATATGCGACCGCGCCTGCACCCCACTGCCAAACACCCCAAGCACCCGCGCATCCGCCCGCGCCAACTTCCGCGCCGCCACCGCCGAGACCGCCGCCGTCCGCAATTCCGTCAGCGCCTCCGCCTCCATGAAGGCCAAGGCGCGCCCCTCCCGCGTCTCGAATACCCCCACCAGCGCATGATGCGTCGGCAGGCGCCCGGCATTGCCCGGAAACAGAGTAATCAGCTTGGCCCCAACCAGCCCGCCAAATTCCGCCGGCATGGAGGCAAACCGACCTGCGCCCCCGCCCACCTCGATCAGTCCGCGAACCGGCTGCTGCGCCTGCCCGCGCGAGAATGCCACCAGCGCCCGCTCCATCTCATCGATCAAAGCGCCCGGCTCCAACGCCGCCCGCACCTCGGCATCATCGAAAAACAACGGCTTGCCCATCGCCAACCCTCCCGCTCAATTGCCGGATCATGCCGCGCTCATTAGGTTCCGGCCAGTTGCGGGAGATTGCACGTGCTCAGACTGGACGGGGTCTCCAAGCGCTATGGCAGCCACCGCGCGGTGGATGGGGTCAGCCTGACCGTCCGGCGCGGCACCATCACCGCCCTGATCGGCCCCAATGGCGCCGGCAAGACCACATTGTTCAACGCCATCGCCGGCGCCGTCCCCATCGATTCCGGCAGCATCACCCTGAACGGC
>CANJOG010000263.1 GCA_947475475.1 Acetobacteraceae bacterium | reverse complement strand
GATGCTGGCCCTGAAAGTGGTGCTCTCCGTGGGCTCCGCCGTGCCGACTTTGGTGTTCGACGAGGTGGATTCCGGCATTGGCGGTGCGACCGCCGCCGCTGTCGGCGAACGCCTTGCCCGACTTGCGCAGGCCGTGCAGGTGCTGGTGGTGACGCATAGCCCGCAAGTCGCGGCCCGTGGCGCCGCCCATCTGCGGGTCGCCAAGCGCACCAGCAAGGGCCGCACCGCCACATTGGTAAGTCTGCTGGAAAATACCGAGCGGCGTGAGGAAATCGCCCGCATGCTGGCCGGCGAGACCATCACGCCCGCCGCGCGGGCCGCCGCCGATGAGCTGCTGGGGGTGTGATGTCCAAGCCCAAACATCCGCTTGAGATGACCGACGCCGAGGCCGCGGGGGAACTCGCCCGTCTCGCCACCGAGATCGCCGGGCACGACCTCGCCTATCACACCGAGGATGCGCCGTGCATTTCAGACGCGGAGTATGACGCGCTGCGCCGCCGCAACACCGCGATTGAGCAGGCCTTCCCGCATCTGATCCGCGCTGACAGCCCGACCCATCGTGTGGGCGCGGCGCCCGAGACCGGTTTCGCCAAGATCACCCATCGCGTGCCGATGCTCTCGCTCGACAATGTGTTCGACGCGGCCGAGTTCGACGAATTCTGCGCCCGCGCCCGCCGCTTCCTTGGGCTTGCGGATGACGCGCCGCTCCGCATGGTGGGCGAGCCGAAGATCGACGGGTTGTCCATCTCGCTCACTTACGAAAACGGAAGCTTTGTGCGGGGCGCCACGCGCGGCGATGGTTCAGTTGGCGAGGATGTGACGGCCAATCTGCGCACCATGAAAAGCGTGCCGCTGCGCCTGAAGGGCGATGCCCCGGCACTGATCGAAATTCGCGGCGAGGTGTTCCTCTCCAAGCAGGATTTCCTCGATCTCAATGCCGCCCAGGAAGCAGCCGGCGGCAAGATCTTCGCCAATCCACGCAATGCGGCGGCCGGCAGCCTGCGGCAACTCGACGCCAAGATCACCGCCACGCGCCCGCTCTCGCTCTTCGCCTATGCGATGGGCGAGGCGAGCGAAGAGGTCGCCGCCACCCATGCCGGTTATCTGGCGCGGCTCGAGGACTGGGGCTTCACCGTCAATGACCGCCGCCGCGTGCTGGAATCTGTCGCCGAGGCCGAGGCATGCCAGCGCGAGATCGGTGAGGCCCGCGCCGGGCTCGGCTATGATATCGACGGTGTGGTCTACAAGATCGACGATCTCGCTTTGCAGCGCCGCCTCGGCTTCGTCGGCCGCGCGCCGCGCTGGGCGGTGGCGTGGAAATTCCCCGCCGAGCAGGCAACGACCGTGTTGCAGGATATTTTCATCCAGGTCGGCCGCACTGGCGCGCTGACGCCAGTGGCCGCCCTGGCGCCGGTCAATGTCGGCGGCGTGCTGGTAACGCGCGCCACGCTGCACAATGAGGACGAGATCGCGCGCAAGGATGTGCGCATCGGCGACACGGTGATTCTCCAGCGCGCCGGCGACGTGATTCCGCAAATCCTCGGCGTGGTGGCGGACAAACGCCCCGACGATGCCGTGCCCTATGCGTTTCCGTCGGTCTGCCCGGTCTGCGGCAGCCATGCCGTGCGTCCGCCTGGCGAGGTGGTCAAGCGCTGCACTGGCGGGCTGACCTGCGCCGCGCAACTGGTCGAGCGGCTGATCCATTTCGTCTCGCGCGCCGCCTTCGATATCGATGGGCTGGGCGAAAAAAGCATCACCGAGTTCTACGAAGCCGGGCTGATCCATTCCCCCGCCGAGATTTTCCGTCTCAACGCGCACGAGGCCACCATCGCCGCGCGCGAGGGCTGGGGCGCTCTGTCCGCCCGCAATCTGATGCGCGCCATCGAGGCCAAGCGGCAGATTCCGCTGGCCCGCTTCATCTACGCGCTGGGCATCCGCCGCATCGGCGAGGCCAATGCGAAGCTGCTGGCGCGCAATTACACCAGCTTCGCCAATTGGCGCGCCCAGATGCTCGCGGCCACCACCATCGGCTCGGATGCGCGGCTGGAACTCGGCAGCATTCTCGGCATCGGCCCGGCCATCGCCGAGGAACTCGCGGATTTCTTCGGCGAGGAGCGCAATCTCGCCACCCTCGACGCGCTCGCCGCCGAACTGGAGATCGAGGAAGACCGCGCGCCCGAAGGGGCCAATGGCGAACTCGCCGGCAAGACCATCGTCTTCACTGGCTCGCTGGCGACCATGACGCGCCCGGAAGCCAAGGCCCGCGCCGAGACGCTGGGCGCCAAGGTCACTGACAGCGTCTCGAAAAAGACCGATCTGGTGGTGGTCGGCGAGGATGCCGGCAGCAAGGCGAAGAAAGCCGCCGAACTCGGCATCCGCGTGCTCACCGAAGAGGAATGGCGCGCCCTCGCCGGGATGTAGCGCCAGGCCGGGTTGACGCAACCAGGCCGGGCTGCGAGACGGCGAAGGTCCAATTTTCCGAAAGGCACCCAAGAATGCCCATCTATATGCGCGCCACTCTGTCAGTCCGCACCGGTCATCTCCAGCCGCTGCTGGAAACACTGACCACCCGAGTCTTTCCGCTGATCGAGCGCGAGGCTGGCTGGAAGCTGCTCGGCTGCTTCTCGCACCTGACAGGTCCGATCAACACCATCACCGATCTGTGGGAATTGCCGGATCACGCAGCCCTGATGAAGGGCCGCGGCGCGCTTGCCGCCGCACCCGATATCTTGGACATCCGCGCCGTGATGAACGCCGCGATCCAGGAAGAGACGCTGGTGATCATGGACAAGGTGCCCTACCCGTATAAGTGAGGCCGGGTAGGCACAAATAGGGCAAACAGGGATGGCCGAGGCGCGTTGATCCGGACGGACATGCGGAGGAAACTCCACCGCATTAACCGGATGGCAATCAATGCGCTTTACCTTCCTGTCCATGATCAGCACCGGATCGCTTTCAGCCTTCTCCACCGCCAATACGGGGTCTGTCGGGCCAACACCTGGACCGCAGGCGCGCAAGGGCGTGGAGAAAGTGCGCGCCGCCCAGCCCGCCGGGCAGGACAAGCAGACGCCGCTCCAGGCAATGCCGCCCAAGCCGGATGGCGGCCGCCCCCTGCCGCGCGGCTCCCTGCTGAACCTCGCGGTCTGACGGGGGCGCGCATCGGACCGAGCTCCTGCTGCAACGACCTGCCCGGATTGTCGCGAACTGGTCATATCTTGGGCCAAATCTTGATATCCGCCCACACAAGGGATTGAACAGCCGCGCGCTTGCCGTCAGGTTAGGCGCATGCCTGATTTCATTCGCCAGATCCCGGACGGGGACAATCGGGAACGGCTGGTTTGCCCCGATTGTGGGCATATCAACTACGAGAACCCGAAAATCGTCGTCGGCACCGTCGTGGTCGAGGCTGGCCGCGTGCTGCTCTGCCGCCGGTCCATCAATCCGCGCCGTGGCTATTGGACGCTGCCCGCCGGATTCATGGAACTCGGCGAGACGATCGAGGAAGGTGCGATCCGCGAGGCCGCCGAGGAGGCCTGCGCCGAGATCGCGCTGGAGGGCATTCTCGGCGTCTATTCGATCAGCCGCATCGGCCAGGTGCAGATCATGTTCCGTGGCCGCTTTGCCGATTCCGCCCGCACCCCGCTGTTCGCCGCCGGCGACGAGACTCTTGATGTCGGGCTGTTCGCCTGGGACGATATCCCCTGGGACCAGATCGCCTTCCCCACCGTCCGCTGGGCGCTCGATGCCTGGCGCGGCACGGGCACGGGCGTGCTCGGCGCCCCCGCGCTCAATCCCGCGGAGGACCCGCGCGGCGTCGGCCGGGCGGTGCCTGCGGCATGAGCAAGCTCTTCCGCCCGCTCGCGTTGCTCCCAGCTCTGGTGCTGCTCGCCGCCGCAGGGCCAGAGCGCAATCAGACCGGCTTCCTTTTCCTCTCTCCCACCACCGCGCCACCGGTTGCCGCTATCGCGCCGAGCCCCACCTCCCCGCTCGGTCTGGCCCCCGCCCCGGTGCCGGACAAAGATGCGGCCGCGCCTGCGATCAAAGCAGGCAAGTCGCGCGACAAGGAAGTTGTCCCCACTCTGTTCACCAGCAAGACGCAGTATCGCGGCGACGGCTTCGACAAGGGCTCCACCAACCAGGCCGAGCGCGAGAAGAAGCTGCGGCCGGGCGCCGGGCTGACGCTGCG
>CANJOG010000262.1 GCA_947475475.1 Acetobacteraceae bacterium | reverse complement strand
GCATCTGTTCAACGCAATGTCGCACATGACCGGCCGCGCACCCGGCCTGGTCGGCGCGGTGCTCGGCCATGCCGCGGCCATGGCCGGCATCATCCTCGATGGCCATCATGTGCATCCCGCCAGCGCGCGCGCCGCCTATGCCGCGCTGGGTCCGACGCGGCTGTTTCTGGTCTCCGATGCCATGGCTAGCATCAGCAGCTCAAAGCCAAGCTTCATGCTCGGGAATACGGAAATCCACCGCGATGGCGACCGGCTGGCCGGGCCCGACGGCACGCTGGCTGGCGCGCATCTGACGCTCGACCGCGCAGTGCGCAATGCCGTGCAGATGCTCGGTATTCCGCTCGCCGATGCGCTGCGCATGGCGACGTCCACCCCAGCTAATGCGATCGGCCAACACCAGATTGGCCGCATCGCACTAGGCGCGCGCGCCGATCTTCTGGAACTCGATGCAAACCTGACCGTGCGCCGCATCTGGCAAGGCGGCGCACCATGGGGTGCCTCGCCAGATATCGCCTCAGGAAAGATCAGCCCTTGAGTTGGCTGGTGAACATCGCCAGGTCGAAGTAGTCGCGCCAGGCGCTGATCTTGCCGTCGCGGAACTCGAATATCCCCATCACCGGAACATCGATCCAGCGCGTGCCGATGCGGAACCGGTCGGCGCGTTCAGTCAGCACCGCACCATTCGCGCTCGCGGCAATCGAATGGGTGATCCAGTCCATCTCGTCATAGCTCGAGAGCACACGGTCCACCGCACCACGAATGGCCTCAGTGCCGATCAGCGGCGCCATCGGGATATTGTGATAGACGCAGTCATCCGTCAGATGGGCCATGATGCGCGCGGCATCACGCGCATTCCACGCATCGATAAACGCGCGCCCAATGGCGATATGACGGTCAGCTTCGGTGCTCATGGACCTCTCTCCCGGCAATGCGTCCGCCCGATAGCACGGCGTGCGCAAAACCGGAACCATCACCCACGCCGACGTCAGATTGGATCGGTATCCAATGCGTAGCCGGCGGCACGGACGGTGCGGACCAGATCCAACTCATCATCGCCGTTGATCGCCTTGCGCAGCCGACGAATATGCACATCGACCGTGCGCGGCTCGACATGGATATCCGCGCCCCAGACCGAATTCAGCAATTCCTCGCGCGAGAAGACGCGGCGCGGATGGTTCATGAAGAATTCGAGCAGGCGGAATTCCGTCGGGCCAAGATGCACCGAGCGCCCGTTCCGCTGCACGCGGTGAGTCGCAAGATCCATGCTGACATCGTGGAAGTTCAGCGTCCCCTTTTCCGTTACACCACCGGAGCGGCGCAGCAGCGCGCGCATGCGGGCGAGCAGATTGTCGAGCTTGAACGGCTTGGTGATATAGTCATCCGCCCCGGTATTCAGGCCGCGCACCGCATCGCTATCCTCGGCCCGCGCGGTCACCATGATCACCGGCAATTCCCGCGTCGCGGGGCGGCGCCTGATCTGGCGGCACACCTCGATGCCGGAGAGAACTGGAAGCATCCAGTCCAGCAGCACGATATCCGGTGTCGATTCGGAAATCCGCGTCAGCGCTTCCTGGCCATCCGCGGCCTCATCGACGCGAAACCCCTGCTTTTCAAGATTGTAGCGCAGCATGGTCGCCAGCGCAGGCTCATCCTCGACCACGAGGACAAGCGGCTTAGTCAGGTCCGCAGTAACATCCAGCATGGGAACTCCTGATAGTTGGCTGCTCACGACTCACGCGGCCTAACAACCGCATAAGGCGAATTATCGCTCTTCGGACGGGCATCCTGAATATTCTCGCCACGCACGGCGAAATGCACCGTCTCAGCGATGTTGGTGCAATGATCGCCGATCCGCTCCAGGTTCTTGGCAATGAACAGAAGATGCGTGCAGGGCGTGATGTTGCGCGGATCTTCCATCATATAGGTGATCAGCTCACGGAAAATCGTATTGTACAGATCGTCGATCGCCTGGTCGGTGCGCCAGACGGTGATCGCCTTCTCAGCGTCTGATTCGCTGATCGCATCCACCGTCAGCTTCAGATTGATCTGCACCTGACGTGCCATGCTGCCAATGCCACTCAGCGAGAATGGCAGGCTGAACTGCGCCAGCACAACGCTGCGCTTGGCAACATTGGCCGCGTAGTCACCAATGCGCTCCATATCGGTCGCGGTCTTGAGCGCCGAGACGATCAGCCGCAGATCGACAGCCATCGGCTGGCGCAGCGCCAGCATGCGGATGCAATGCTGCTCGATCGTGGATTCCATGGCATCGACCTGCGGATCCCCCTCGACCGCCTGGGTCGCGGCCCGGCTGTCACGGTCCACCACAGCGGTCGTGGCCAGGACAAGCTGGCTTTCCACCATGCCGCCCATCTGCACCAGCAGATCAACGAGCTTCTTCAGCTCGGCCTCAAAGCTTTTCACAATATGTTCAGCGCCCGACATCGTCTTCTCCTCAGCCAAACCGGCCGGTGATGTATTCCTGCGTGCGGCGCTGCTTGGGCGCCGTAAAGATCTGCGCCGCCTGGCCCACTTCAACCAGCTCACCGAGATAGAAGAAGGCAACCTGATCGGCGCAGCGGGCTGCCTGCTGCATGTTGTGGGTTACGATGGCGATGGTGAAATCCTGCTTTAACTCGTCGATCAGCTCCTCAATCTTGAGCGTGCTGATCGGATCGAGCGCCGAGGTCGGCTCGTCGAACAGGATCACTTCCGGCCGCACGGCAATGGTGCGGGCAATGCAGAGGCGCTGTTGCTGCCCACCTGAGAGACCCATGGCGGACGCCTTCAGACGATCCTTCGCCTCTTCCCACAGGGCCGAGCGGGAGAGCGCCCATTCGACGCGCTCATCCATCTGCGACTTGGAGAGCTTCTCATGCAGCCGCACGCCGAAAGCGATGTTCTCATAGATCGACATCGGAAATGGCGTCGGCTTCTGGAACACCATGCCGATCTTGCTGCGCAGCTGGTTCAGATCCAGCCCCGGCTCAATGATGTTGCTGCCGTCCATCATCACCTGGCCCACGGCGCGCTGTCCGGGGTAGAGATCATACATCCGGTTCAGCACCCGCAGCAGCGTCGATTTGCCACAGCCGGACGGTCCGATCATGCCGGTCACCTGCTTTTCCGGCAGATCCAGTGAGATCGACTTCAGGGCGCGATTGTCACCGTAAAAGAAATCAAGATCACGGATGGTGATGCGCGGCGCACCCGCCACCACCGCCGACCGCGCACTGATGCGCCCAATTTCGTCCGCTTTCATATCAGGCTCCGCCATGGCGTTGCTCATCTCAGTTCACCTTCAACTTTGACAGGGACAGGGCCATGGTCAAATCTTCTTTCGCAGCGCGATGCGGGCCAGGATATTCAGGGTCAGAACACCCAGCGTGATCAACAATGCCCCGACCCAGGCAAGTTCCACCCAGTCGGCAAAGGCCGAGCCTGCATATTGGTAGATTGTCACCGGCAGGCTGGACATCGGCTTGGCCAGGCTGAGTGACCAGTTCAGATTGCCCAGGCTGGTGAACAGCAGCGGCGCCGTCTCCCCCGCCACGCGGGCAATGGCCAGCAGAATGCCCGTGGCAATGCCATCGCGCGCCGCGCGGTAGCAGATCATCACGACAACTTTCCATTTCGGCGCACCCAGCGCAATCGCCGCTTCGCGCAACGATACCGGGATCAATTGCAACATGTCTTCCGTCGTGCGCACCACGATGGGGATCACGATCACCGCCAGCGCAATCGCACCGGCAATACCCGAGAATCCGCCGAAGGGTTTGACGATCAGCTGATAGACGAACAGGCCGATCAGGATCGACGGCGCGGAGAGCAGCACGTCGGACACAAAGCGCACCGCATTGCCCAGCCAGGACGAACTGCGCGCATATTCAGCCAGATACGTGCCGACCAGCAGGCCAATCGGCGCGCCGATCGCTGTGCCCAGCGCGGTCTGGATCAGGCTGCCCACAATGGCATTCAGCAACCCGCCATGGGAACCGGTCGGCTTGGTGATTTCGGTAAAGACCGTCAGCGACAATCCGCCGACACCGCGCCAGACCAGTGTGAAGATGATGCTGGCCAGGAAAACCAGACCAAGCACTGTTGCCGCAACGCACAGACCTTCGACAATCAGCGTGCGCCGGCGGCGGCGCTTGCTGAGCTGGTCCGCCTTCCCGGCGTTCTTGGCGGGCCCG
>CANJOG010000261.1 GCA_947475475.1 Acetobacteraceae bacterium | reverse complement strand
TCCGCCGCCTGTCTGGTGCCCGCTTTGGCGCTGCTTGCCCCGCCGGGCGCCTTCCCTGACCTCTCCTTCGCCGCCCTGCGCGCCGCCCCGCATGAGGGCTGGAACGCCACGCTGATCCTGTTCCTCGCTCTGGCCGGGGCCGGCTCCAAGGCCGGGCTGGTGCCGCTGCATAACTGGCTGCCGCTGGCCCATCCGGCCGCCCCCAGCCATGTCTCGGCAGTGATGTCCGGGGCAATGACCAAGGTCGCGCTCTATGTGCTGATCCGCATCCTGTTCGACCTCGCAGGCCCCGCCCAGCCACTCTGGTGGGGCGTGCCGCTGCTGGTGTTGGGCGCTGCCTCGGCTGCACTGGGCGCGCTGCGGGCGGTGATCGAGGCGGATATCAAATCCATCCTCGCCAGTTCCACGGTGGAGAATATCGGCATCGCCACGATTGGCCTCGGCGTGGCGCTCGCCGCACGCGGCGCCGACCTGCCGGGCCTCGCCGCACTCGCACTCGGCGGAACGCTGCTGCACGTGCTCGGCCATGCAGCCTTCAAAACCCTCGCCTTCCTCGCCGCCGGCGCCGCCCAGCATGGTGCGGCGACACGGCGGCTGGACCGGCTGGGCGGGCTGATCCACCGCATGCCGGTGACCACCATCGCCATGCTGGCCGGCGGGGCCGGCCTCGCCGCCCTCCCCCTCGGCCCGGGTTTCGCCGGCGAATGGGTGATCTTCCAGGCGCTCTTCGCCGCCCCCCGGATCGGCAATCTGGCCATGCAGACCCTGCTGGTCGTCGTGGTTGCCGTGCTGGCGCTATCCGCGGCGCTGGCCGCCGCCGCCGCCGTCCGCCTGATCGGCGTCGCCTTCCTCGGCCGCCCGCGCACGCCGCGCGCCGCTGCCGCCGATGAGGCCGCAAGACCAGCGCGCGCCACCATGCTCGCCCTGGCCGGACTCTGCCTGGTGCTCGGCCTGCTGCCCGGCCCAGTGCTGCAACTGGCCGCCCCCGCGATCCATCTGCTCACCGGCACCGCGCCCGACTTTGCCGGCGTGCTACTGGTCGCACCGCAATCCGAGGCGCCCGGCTATTCGGCGCTGGGCATTGCCCTGCTGGTCTGTGTGCTCGCCGGCGCGCTCTATCTCTTCGGCCGCCGCTTTTTCACCCAGGGCGAACGCCGCGCCTCCGCCTGGGATTGCGGCTTCGGCGCCCCACCGCCCTGGCTGCCCTTCGGCGACCCCGCCACTCAATATGGCGGCACGTCGATGGCCCAGCCGCTCGCCCGCGCGCTGGGCCGCACCATGCTCGGCGTACGTGAGGAGGTCGAACCCACCGCCCCCGGCGAGACCGGCCCGGCCCGCTACACACTGCACTGGCGTGACCCGGCCGAGGCACTGATCCTCGCACCCCTGGCCATCCTGCGTGACCGTCTCGCCGCTCTGTCGGACCTGATGCAGACGCTGTCGATCCGCCGCACACTCGGCGTGATGTTCAGCGTGCTGGTCTTCCTGCTGGCGCTGATCGCCTGGCTGGAGGCGACATGACGCTGTTCCTCTCCGCTTTGCTCTCCGCTCTGGCTCTGCTCCTGCACGCCGCCCTCATCCTAGCCGCCGCCCCGATCGCCTCAGGCATCGCCCGGCTGGTCAAGGCGCGGCTGATCGGCAAGCGCGGTGCCCCGGTGATCCAGCCATGGCGCGATCTCCGGCGGCTGGCGCGCAAGGAGCCGGTGCTGGCGGAGAACGCCTCGATGCTGTTCACCGCCGTGCCCTCGGTGATTTTCACCGTCACCGTCGCCGCTGCCCTGCTGGTCCCCGGTTTCGCCGGCGGCATGCTGACCGCGCCGCTCTCGGATCTCCTCGCCATTGCCGGACTGCTCGGCATTGGCCGCGTGTCGCTGATCCTGGCCGGGCTCGACGTCGGCACAGCGTTCGGCGGCATTGGCGCCAGCCGCGAGGCGGCCTTCGCGGTGTTTTCGGAGCCGGCGTTGCTGCTGGTGTTTTTCACCCTGGCCCTGCTCGCCGGCACCACCAATCTCGACGCCGTCGCCGCCTTTCTGCGCGAGGGCACGATCGGCCTGCGCGTCTCGCTCGGCCTCGCTTTGATCGCCGCCATCGTGGTCGGCATTGTCGAGAATGGCCGCGTGCCGGTGGATAATCCGGCGACGCATCTGGAAGTCACCATGGTGCATGAGGCGATGGTGCTGGAATATTCCGGCCGCCATCTCGCTTTGATCGAAGCGGCGGGACAGCTCCGGCTGGTGCTGTTCCTGTCGCTGATCGGCACGATTTTCTTCCCCTTCTTCATGGCGCTTCCCGATAGTGGGGTGCTGTCCTGGCTGCTCGGCATCGCCGTCTGGGCCGGCAAGCTGCTGGCCCTCGCGGTGGCCATCGGCGTGCTGGAGGCGAGCATCGCCAAAATGCGCGTGTTCCGCGTGCCGGAATTCCTCGGCGTGGCCGTGTTGCTCGCTCTGTTGGCGGCGGTTTTCCTTTTTGTCAGCACGGGATTCGTCTGATGGCCGGCGGCGTTCAATCCCTGGGTTTCGGCGCGCTGTCCTACGATGTCGCGCATCTGCTCGGCACGCTGGCGCTCGTGCTGTCCTTCGTACTGCTCTATCAGCGCCGGCTTGCCGCGGTCATCAACGTCTATGCGCTGCAAGCCGTGGTGCTCGCCGCCGCGGCCTTCTGGCAGGCCTGGGTGCAGGGCGCGCCGCATCTCTATGTCACCGCCATCATCACCATCGCCGCCAAGGCCATCGCTATTCCAATCGGCATGCACCGCATGCTGCGCGAATTCCGCCTGCACCGGACGATCGAGCCCGCACTTGGCATCTTTCCGTCCATGGCGATCGGCGTCGCCCTCGTGGCCCTCGCCATCATGGTGGTGATGCCGGCCACCTTGCCCGCGCAAGGCGGTGCCGCGACCTCCACTTTGGCGCGCGAGGACCTGGCGCTGGCTCTCTCCGTCGTGCTGCTCGGCGTGCTGATGATGATCACGCGCCGCAATGCGCTGACCGAGACGATTGGCTTCCTCTCGCTGGAAAACGGGCTGATCCTCGCCGCGGTCGGTGTCGCCGGCATGCCGCTGGTGGTGGAACTCTCCGTCGCCGTGCTGATCCTCGTCGCCTTCATCATCTTTGGCGTGTTTTTCTTCCATATTCGCGAACGCTTCGACAGCCTGGACGTCAGCCATCTCGACCGCATCGGCGAGGACCCGCGATGATGGACTGGCTCCCCTCCCTGCCGGCCCTGATCGTCGCCATTCCGATGATTGCGGCGGTGGTGCTGGTGCTGCTACCGGATTTCCGCCTCGCCGCGCGGGTGAATATCGGCGCGAGTGCGCTGATTTTCGTACTTTCCTGCGGCCTGCCCTGGAATCTTGGCCGCGGCGAATATCTGCTGGCTGACCATCTCGGCGTGCAATTCGTGCTGCTGACCAGCTTCATCGGCCTGACGACGGCGTGGTTTTCCGAAGACTATGTCGCAGTGGAATTCGAAGCCGGACGGCTCGATGCGCCACGGCTGCGGCTCTACCACGCCATGTTCCAGGCCTTTCTCGGCTTCATGCTGCTGGCCCTGCTCTCGAACAATCTTGGCCTGACCTGGGTTTCCGTCGAAGCCGCCACCATCGCCGCCGTCGTCGTGGTCGGGCTGCCGCGCACCGAGGCCGCCATCGAGGCGTCCTGGCGCTATTTCATGCTCGGCGGTGTCGCCATCGCGCTCGCTCTGTTCGGCACCATTACCCTCTATCTCGCCGCCCAGCCGATTGTGCCGGGCTGGGAGGGTATGAGCTGGACCGGCCTGGCCCGTGCCGCCCCGCAGGCGCGCGGTGCGATGCTCAACCTCGCTTTCGTGTTTCTGCTGATTGGCTATGGCACAAAGGCGGGCCTGGCGCCGCTGCATGCCTGGCTGCCCAATGCGCATGCGGAAGGCCCGACCCCGGTTTCCGCCGTGCTCTCCGGCTCGATCCTGAATGTGGCGCTGGTCGTCATCATCCGCCTGCGAGAGGTGATGGAAGCCAATGCGCTCTCCGGCATGGGGGCGATCCATCCCGGCCCGCCAATCATGGCGCTGGGGCTGATCTCGGTGCTGATGGCAGCCTTCAGCATGTGGCGCCGGCGTGATGCCAAGCGCTTCTTTGCCTTTTCCAGCATTGAACAGAATGGAATCGCGGCGCTGGCTATCGGCATCGGCAGTGCGGCGGCGATCTTCGCCGCCATCCTGCATATG
>CANJOG010000260.1 GCA_947475475.1 Acetobacteraceae bacterium | reverse complement strand
GAACTCGCAGGACAATCAGCGCCAGACTGCATGTTAGAAAATCCCAGGCGTTAAATCGGGGAGACGATCAGGCATGGATGCGGCAGCACGGCGGCAGATCGGATTGCTCAATACCGGCCACGCCTTCACCCATTTCACCATGCTGGTGTTGCCCACCGCCGTGCTCGCCATGGCAGGCCCCGACAGCCCGTTCGGCGGCGATTATGCCAGCGTGCTGGCGCTGATGACCGGCCTCTATGTCGCCTACGGTCTCGCCACCTTGCCGCAAGGCTGGATCGCCGGCGTGATCGGCCGCAAATCCATGCTGGCCGTCTTCTTCCTCGGCACCGCCGCCATGCTGGCCGCCACCGCCGCGGCACAGGACCGGCTCTGGCTCGCCCTCGCACTCACCGGCACCGGCCTCTTCGTCGCCTTCTACCACCCGATCGGCATTGCCATGCTGATCGAGGCCGCCGGCGACAAGCCCGGCCGCGCGCTCGGCATTAACGGCCTGCTCGGCAATGGCGGCTCGGCCCTCGCCCCCATCGTCACCGCCTTCGTCACCGCCCAGTTTGGCTGGCGGGCTGCCTTCGCCCTGCCTGCCATCTTCGGCGCGCTGGTCGGAATCGCCTGGCTGGTCCACCGCATTCCCTCCCGCCATTCGCAGAAGGCCATCCAGGAATTCGTTCCCCTGCCGCCCCATGTCGAACGCCAGGCGACCATCCTGCTGATGACCATGGCCGGGCTGATTGGCTTTGCCGTCACCAGCTTCACCGTGCTGATCCCCAAGCTGATGGAAGAGCGCCTTTCCGGCGATTCCACCCTGCTCCCCCTGCTCGGCGCCGCCGCCTTCGTCGCCACCGCCTGCGGGGCGTTCAGCCAATATGCCGTTGGTCGCTTCATGGACCGCACGACGATGCGCTGGGTCTATCTGCCGCTCTCCGCCGCCCTGCTGCCCGCACTCGCCGGACTGGCGCTGTTCCAGGGCTGGATCGCCGTGCCGCTCGCGGCCGTGGTGACCGCCTGCCTGTTCGGCCAGGGCACCATTACCGAGACCTCGGCGGCGCAATTCATCGCCCCGGAACGGCGGGCCAAGCTCTATTCGATCCGCTTCTTCATCGCCTTCGCCGGTAGCGCCATCGCCGCCCCGTTGGTCGCCGGCCTGCAGTCCGCTACCGGCTCGCTGGACGCGGTGATGCTGGTGCTGATCCTCGCCGCGGGCCTCGCCTCCGCCTGCGCCTGGGCTTTCCCAGAGCGCGAGGATGTCACCGCCACAGGCCTGGCGCGCGGCGGCGCCCCTGCCGCCAACGCGTGAGGCGCTTGCACCGGCGCCGTGCAGAGCCACATTCAGGCACATGACCACACGCCCCACCCGCCGCGCCCTGCTCGCCGCCACTGCCGCCGTTGTCGCTTTGCCCGGCTTAGCGCACGCCCAGGCCCGCGCTCCTGCCCCACCCATCGCGCCGCCAAAATCGCTGGCCGTGGCGCTGACCGCGCGCGATGCCGCTGACGTTGTCCGTATCGAGACCTACCTTGACGGGCTTCAGCGCCTGAAATCGCGCTTCCTGCAGATCGCCCCCGATGGCCGCACCGCGGAGGGCGCCGCCTGGTTGGAACGGCCCGGCCGGATGCGCTTTCAATATGATCCGCCTGTCCCGCTCCTGTTGGTCGCCGGCCACGGGCTGGTGGTGTTCCATGATTCCGAGCTGAACCAGACCACCAATATCCCCATCGGCCGCACGCCCCTCGGTATGCTGCTCGCCGAGCACGTAAAGTTCTCCGGCGACGTCACACTCACCGCTATCGAGCGCCAGCCCAACCTGATCGCCGTCAGCCTGGTGCGTACCGCCAGCCCCGGTGACGGCACGCTGACCCTGGTATTCAACGACAATCCGCTGTCCCTGAGGCAATGGAGCGTGCTCGACGCCCAGAGCCGCGAGACGCGGGTGACTCTGTTCAATATCCAGCTCGGCGGCGCCGCGCCCGATCCGAAACTCTTCGAATTCGTCGGCGGGATGTAGGCGCCGCACCTCAAGCCGGTCGCGCATGGCAGCAAAAAAATCCGATCGCGATAAATCGGCGTGAATTGTCTTCAAATTGACACGCCACGCCGCCATGATGCGCAGGACGCACACGGCCTGACGCAATCATGAAACCGCTCATCGGCATTTCCTGCTGCACCAAATCCTTCGGCCTGTTCGGCATGCCGAACCATGCCGCGTCCGACACCTATGTCCGCGCCGTCGATCAGGTGGTCCAGGGGGTGCCGGTGCTGCTGCCCGCCAATGGCGCGGCGGCCGATACGGCGACCCTGCTCTGCCGCCTCGATGGCATCATCCTGACCGGCAGCCGCTCCAACGTCGCACCTACTCTCTACGGCGGCCCGCCGCATGCCGAAGGCACGCCAGAGGATGAGATGCGCGACGCCGTCACCCTGCCGCTGATCCGCGCGGCTGTGGAAGCCGGCGTGCCGATCCTGGCGATCTGCCGCGGCTTTCAGGAAATGAACGTCGCGCTCGGCGGCAGCCTGCATCAATTATTGCAGGACCTGCCCGGACGGATGGACCATTCGACGCCGCTGCAACCCAATTCCCGCATCCGCACCGGCAAGGCGCATGCCGTCACCATCGTGCCCGGCGGCTGGCTGCACCGGGTCGCCGAGGCACGGGAAATCCCGGTCAATTCACTGCACAACCAGGGCATCGACCAGCTGGCCCCTGGCCTCGTCGCCGAAGCCACCGCCCCGGATGGCACAATCGAGGCAGTGCGCGCGGTAGGCGGGCCGGGCTATGCCGTCGGCGTGCAGTGGCACCCGGAATATGATTTCGACACCGATGCTGTCTCCGCCCGCATCTTTCTCGATTTCGCCGCCGCCGTGCGGGCGCGAATGAACCCGCTCTTACGAGCCGCCACCGCTGATTAAGTGGCGCCCTTGCTCACCGAACTGCCGCCATCCACGGTAATGATCGCGCCCGTCGTGTAGGCCGACCGTTCGGACGCCGCGAAAGCGATCGCCGCACCAAGTTCCTCCGGGCTCGCCGCCCGGCCAAACGGCATTTCCCGCTTCGCCCCGGTCATCGGCTTGCCCGTCCGCTCCGCCACCGCCTCGGGATTCTGCGCCAGATAGCGCTCCGTCGCCACCGGGCCTGGGCTCACGCCAAGCACGCGCATCTTGTCGCGCCATGCCTTTGCCCCGAGCGCCTGGGTGAACATCTCCAACGCCATATTGCCCGAACCAACACAGATGAAATTCGGATCGTTCAGATGCGCGGCAATGCCAAGCACATTGATAATCACGCCTACCCCGCCGCGCTCAACCGCGCGCCGCGCCATCTGCGGGTAATAGGCCCGGCACATGTTGATGTAGGGGAAGATCTTCGTATCCCATCCGGCGCGCCAGGCCGCCTCATCGAGATCGAACAGCGAGCCGCCAGGCACCGAGCCCGCATTATTCACCAGGATATCCACCTCGCCATGCCGCGCCACGAGCGCTGCGATCTGAGCGGAATCCGCCAGATCAGCGGCAAAAATCCGCACGCCGACCTGGAATTGCGCGGCAATCTCAGCCCGTGTCTTCTCCAGCGCCTCTTCGCCGCGTGCGACGAGGATGAGATTGCAGCCCTCCGCGGCCATCACGCGCGCCGCGCCGGCGCCGATCCCTTTCGAGCCGCCGGTGATCAGCGCCGTCTTGCCGGCAATGCCGAGATCCATATGGAGTGTCCTAGCTGTTCAGATAGCCGCTATCGACGCCGATGGTCTGCGCCGTGGTGCGCGCCGATTCGTCAGACGCCAGATAGACCGCCGCATAGGCCACATCCAGCGGTTCGATCATGCCCACCAGATAACGGTCGATCTGGCGCTTGAGATGCGGCTCGGTCTTGATGAAGTTCAGCACCCGCTCGGTTTTCACCGAAGCCGGGATGATCACGTTGCTGCGGATATTGAACTCCGCATATTCCGCCGCGATGGACTTGGTCAGCGCAATGACGCCGCCCTTCGCCGCCGAATAGGCGTCGCGCCGCACCACGCCGGTGGCCCCCATGATCGAGGAGGTATTCACGATCGCGCCACCGCCGGCCTTGATGATTTCCGGAATGGCGAGCTTGCAGCACAGCCAGGTGCCGAACAGGTCGAGCTTGATCGTCTCCCAGAAGACGCTGATCTCGGTCTCAGTCACCGGCCCGTCCGTCGATTTCGAGCCGCCGGCATTGTTGTAGAGCACGTT
>CANJOG010000259.1 GCA_947475475.1 Acetobacteraceae bacterium | reverse complement strand
GAAGCAATATCGAACGTTGGTTCGATGCGACATTAGCCAAGCTGGGGGCGCTTGCCCATGCGTGGGAGGCGTGGCGGCGCATATTCTGGATCGAGAAGGCGGGCTTGTGCTCTTGCGGTGGCGCGCCGTGGGGAGAAGACTATTCTCCGGATCGGGATGGAAGCAGCAATGAACATGGCGGCCGTGGATGGGGAGGATGAGGCATCGCGGCGGCGTGTGCGCGGCAATCTGCTGCGGCTGGCGGTGGCGACGGCGCTGAACGGGGCGAATACGGCGGTGTTTGTGGCGACCGGGGCGATTGTGGGCTCCAGCATCGCGCCGCATGTGTCCTACGCGACGATGCCGATCTCCACGATGGTGGTCGGCATGGCGGCGGGGACGCTGCCGAACGGGTGGATCGCGCGGACGCATGGGCGGCGGGCGGCGTTTGTGGCGGGGACGAGTTGTGGCGCGCTGGCCGGGCTGGTGGCGGCGGTGGCGTTGCTGGTTGGGTCGTTCTGGCTGTTCTGCTTCGCCTCGTTCCTGGGTGGATTGTATGCCTCGGTGGCACAATCCTACCGGTTTGCCGCCGCTGATGGGGCGAGTGCGGATTTTCGGGCGAAGGCGATTTCCTGGGTGCTGGCTGGCGGGATATTCGCCGGGCTTCTGGGGCCACAGCTGGTCACCTGGACCATGGAGTTGTGGCAGCCTTATCTGTTCGTGCCTAGCTTCCTGGCGCAGACGGCGGTGGCGCTGATTGCCATGGCGGTGTTGCTAGGGACGGATCTGCCGAAGCCCACGCGCGAGGAAGTTCGGGCCGGGCGGCCGCTCATGCAGATCGTGCTGAGCACGCGGTTTGCGGCAGCCGCTTTGTGCGGCGTGGTGTCCTATGCATTGATGAATTTCGTGATGACCTCGGCGCCCTTGGCGATGCGTATGTGTGGGCTGACGGTGAGCGATTCGAACCAGGCCATCCAGTGGCATGTGGTCTCGATGTTCCTGCCGAGTTTTATCACCGGGCAATTGGTGAGCCGCTTTGGCGCGCCGCGCATGGTGCTGGTGGGGCTGGGGATTACGGTGTGTTCGGCGCTGGTCGGGCGGTCAGGTCAGGACGTCGCGCATTTCTGGACGGCGCTGATCCTGCTTGGTGTGGGCTGGAACTTTGCGTTTATCGGGGCCTCCACGCTGGTGCTGGGGACGCATCGGCCGGAGGAGCGCAACAAGGTTCAGGCCTTCAATGATTTTATTATTTTTGGATTGATGGCGATCAGCTCGTTTATTTCGGGCGGGTTGCTGGCTGAGGCCGGGTGGGACGGGGTGAATATGGTGGTGTTCCCGCCAGTGGCGATTGCCGCGGTGGTGCTGGTGGCGACCGGGATGATGCGGCGGCCGGGGCAGGTGCGGGGAGTGTAGCCTGCAAGAAGCGCTGTGGGGCGCGCAATGCCGGGTTGGTGAGCGGGTCTCTACCGCCGCCGGCGCCGCAGGAAACCGAGGGTCATGAGGCCGCCGACGAGCAACGCCAAGGAGGCCGGTTCGGGGGCGGCGGTGATCTCGGAGATCGTTGTGTAGAAGCCGGTAGAATCGAAAAGGTAATTCTCGTTGGCGCCCCATCCGACGAGGAAATCCAGCGTGTCTCCCACGGCAAAGGTGAGGGTGGAAGTGTAGTTTTTCAGTTCCCCGAAGGCGTTGATAGAGCTGTCGAACAGGGCAATACCGTTCTTGTAGACATGCACGTCGGTCGTGGTGCCGCCGGTGTAGTCGATGCCGATGAAGCTCGTGTTAAGCACGCCAGTCATGGGGGCGGCGGTGGTCAGCCGGGCGTCGGCGTAGTGCCCGGTGGGCCCGGGGTGCAGCAGCCCTTGCCCGGCGGCGAGATCGACCGTGCCGAAGATTTGAACTGCTGAATTGCCGGTGTTCAGCCCGACTCTAGGCCAATCCGTGTCGACGCCGCTCTGTGGGCTCCAGTATTTCACGGCGGCTGCCGTCCCATCGGTGTTCAGCGTGCCTGAGAGGCTGAAGGCACCGCCGAGCGTGGGCCGGGAGCCGTAGGACCAGGCGCCGGCCGGGTTGGCGGAGGTTGAGAAATCCAGCGCGTAGTCCGCGGCCATGGCGGGGGTGGCCAGAAGGCCCAGAATGGCGGGCAGGACAAAGCGCTTCATGGGTGAAACTCCGGTGCAGCATCTGCCGACATGCGCCGGATGGATCGTCCATTGGGCCAACGAAACTCGTTTCTATTCGTTTCTCTTGTGAGTAGCAACGTTGTTGTTGCCAGTCGTCGGGCGGTTTGCGCGGGACGAAAGTGCGGCGATTTTCAGGAAGTGGGCGGGGCGGCCACAGTTTTGTGACTTCTTAGGAAAGGTCTAGGACTTTGCGTGGGCAATGGTGGGCTTAGCCTACTCTACAGCGTTGGAGATTGATTATCCGTGTCCCAGATATCCGACCTTCAGCGCTTCTTCAGAGGCGGCATCTGACATCGCGCCCACATGGATGAATTCGCCGCGATCGAGCACGGCCAGGCGGCTGGCGTAGCTGACCGCATGGGTGGCGATCTGTTCGATCACCACGACCGTGACGCCGTCGGCGTGCATCTGGCCGAGAAGGTCATAGACGCGGTCGGTCATGATCGGGGCGAGGCCGAGGGATGGTTCGTCGATGACGATGGTGCGCGGACTGGCCATCAGCGCGCGGCCTATGGCGAGCATTTGCTGTTCGCCGCCGGACAGCGTCACGGCGGCGCGGTCGCGGCCGTCCTGGACGGATTTGGGCATCAGCGCCATCACCTCGTCGAAGCGGCGGCGCAATTCGGCGCGCGGCTTGCCGGCGCCGTAACCGCTCAGCGTGAGGTTTTCGCCCACGGTCAGCTGGCCGAACAGGCGGCGGCGTTCGGGGACGAGTGCCACGCCGAGACTGATGAAGCTGCGTTCGGCGGTCTGGCGGACCTGGCCGTCGATGGCGACGGTGCCGGCGCTGGGGCGCAGCATGCCGGTCATCAATTGGGCGATGGTGGATTTGCCGGCGCCGTTGGGGCCGAGAATAGCGATGAATTCGCCGCGCGGAATGGCGAGCGAGACATTGGAGAGCGCCAGCACGCCGGCATAGCGCAGCGTGACATTGGTGAGCTCGATCGCGTTCGACGCGATGGCGTTGGGATGCTCAGCCATGGGTGATGGCCTCCGCGGTCTTGGTCAAAGCGCGATTGCCGAAATATGCGCGCAGCACATCGGGATTGTTGCGGATTTCGGCTGGGAGTCCCTGGGCCAGCATGCGGCCGAAATCGAGCACCAGGACGTGGTCGGCGATGTCGAGCACTTCCTGCACGGCATGGTCGATGATGAGCAGGGACGCACCGGCTTTGCGGAGGCCAGCGATGATGGCGCGGAGTTCGGTGCGTTCGGTGTTGTCGAGGCCGGAGAAGGGCTCGTCCATGAAGATCACCGAGGCGCCGGCGGCGAGTGTGCGGGCGATATCGGCGACTTTCTGGATGCCAAAGGGCATCTCGGCGGGCAGTGCGTCGGCATATGGCGTGAGACCGAGGCCGGTGATCAGGCGGTCTGCCACCGCATGCGGGTCGGAGATGGCGATGCCCTGGGCGCGGCGGCTGGCAGTGGCGAGGCGGGCGGTGGTGACCAGCGTGGCGCGGATCGGCAGTTCGCCGAAGAGTTCGGCGTGCTGGAAGGTGCGGCCGATGCCGAGGCCGGCACGGGCATAGGGCGGCAGGCTGGTCAGGTCGGTCTCGCCGAGGCGGACGTCGCTGTCGGGCGTGGGTTTCACCAGGCCGCTGATGACGTTGAGCATGGTGGTCTTGCCGGCGCCGTTGGGGCCGATCAGGCCGCAGGCGCCGCCGGGGGGGAGGGTGAGGTTGACGCCGTCGAGCGCGCGCAGGCCGCCGAACTGGACGGAGACATTGATGAGCTCCAGCGATTTTTGCGCGCGCGGCAGGAGTTCGGCGACCATGGCGGCGATCTTGTCGGAATCGATGGCTGCATGGGCGGTATTGGCGACGGATTTGCGCCGGCCACGGATCAGCAGCGCGATACTCGGCACGATGCCACGGCGCAGGAAGAGCAACACGGCGATGGTGGAGAAGCCGTAGACGAAGGTGGAGACGCCAGGCGCCTTGCGGGCGAGTTCGGGCACGGCGACGACGAAGATGGCGCCGAGCAGGGCGCCGGGCGTGCTGCCGACACCGCCGACGACGGTGGCAACGATGAGGGCGACGCCGCCATCGAGATTGAAGCCCTCCGG
>CANJOG010000258.1 GCA_947475475.1 Acetobacteraceae bacterium | reverse complement strand
CGCACCATGCCGAGACGTTCGGCGGCGCCGCGTGAGAGGTCGATGATGCGGCCATTATCGGACAGGCGGTCATTCACCGTGACCACCACCGAGCGGCCATTATCCTCGCGCACAACGCGGATCTTGCTGCCGAGCGGGAAGGAGCGATGCGCCGCGGTCAGCCCGCGCTGATCGAAGCGGGCGCCGCTGGCGGTGCGCTTGCCGTTATGGCGCGGCCCATACCAGGAAGCCTCGCCGCTCTGCTCATGCACGCGGTTGGCATCGGCGCCGAATTCGCGTGCCCGCAGATCGGGCGGCAGATCGCTCGGCAGGAGCGGCCTGGCCATCAGAGCGCCGGAGAAAGTCAGAACCAGGACAGCTACGGAAGCCACCAAGGTGAGGCCCCGTCGCATACGACGGGAGAGAGATTTGGCCCGGACGGTCATCCTTCCTCCTTCTCGTATGGGTTACCCGGAAGCTGGTCGGGCAGGGGATCGGTCTAGGTCCCCGACACTAGAACGGCATCGCGCCAGAAGATCAAGCTATAAATCGCATCGACCCTCAGTCATGACCCCCCGACCGAAGACGAGTTTGCTTACGGTTTTTTGACTATCAATATTGAATACTCAAGAAAACACCAATACTTGCCAACGTAACCACGAAGTATTCACCCGGATTTTAACTTGCTCCAGACTTGATTGTGGCGGGAAGGAGGCGGCATTGCGGGACTGCCCCATATGCTTACAAAATGCCTCACAACCCATTGAAACCATTAATGCCGCCAAAAAAATCGGGGTTATTCGCCCTGGCCGCATTTTTCTCGCCCTGCCGGCCAGCCTAGGCCGCGACTCGCCGGGGTTGGACCGGCGCGGGGCTTCGTGCTAGGGCGCGCCCATGTCGCCAAGCTCACCCCTGCCGCTCATCGCTGTCCTGAACGGCCCGAACCTGAACATGCTGGGTCTCCGCCAGCCGGAAATCTATGGCGCCGCCACGTTGGACGATCTCGAAGCGCTCTGCGCCGAGACCGCCGAGCAGATGGGGGTGGCGATCGATTTCCGCCAGACCAATGGCGAGGGCGAGCTGATCTCCTGGGTGCAGGAATGCCGTGGCCGCGCCCAGGGCATCATCATCAATCCAGGCGGCTATACCCATACCTCCATCGCGCTGATGGACGCACTGCTCGCGGTCGAATTGCCGATCATTGAAGTGCATCTCTCGAATATTCACCGGCGCGAGGAATTCCGCCATCTCTCCTACGTGTCCAAGGTCGCCACTGGCGTGATCTGCGGACTTGGCATGAGCGGCTATGCTTTGGCGCTCACCGCCCTGGCCGACATGCTCGCCAACAGCGACGACTAGCGCCGTCCCGACTGCAAAAATCCGAACTCCCCGATTGATCCTGTGCCGACCGACGAGAAAAGGCAGAGCCCACAATGAGCCGCATCCCTTTCGACCCTGAGGCGATCCGCGTGCTCGCCAATATCCTTGCCGAGACCGGTCTCACTGAGATCGAGATCGCCGAGAAGGATAGCCGCGTGCGCGTTGTCCGCGCCCCCGCCCCGGTGGCCGCCATTGCCGCCGTGCCGGCCCCAGTCGCCGCTCCGGTCGCCGCCGCCGCCCCAGTGGCCGCGGCAGCCGCGCCGGTGGCAGATGACGCCAGCCATCCAGGCGCGATCCTCTCGCCCATGGTCGGCGTCGCCTATCTCTCGTCCGAGCCTGGTGCACCGAACTTTGTCACGATTGGCCAGACCGTCTCGGCCGGGCAGACGCTGATGCTCATCGAGGCGATGAAGACCTACAACCAGATCCGCGCCCCCAAGGCCGGCACGGTGACCCGCATCCTGGTGGCCACCGGCGCCCCGGTTGAATACGGCGAGCCGCTGATGATCGTGGAATAATCACCTTGTTCCAGAAGATCCTGATCGCCAATCGCGGCGAAATCGCGCTGCGCATCCAGCGTGCCTGCCGCGAGCTGGGCATTCCCACCGTTGCTGTGCATTCCACCGCCGATGCGGACGCCATGCATGTGCGCCTCGCCGATGAGAGCGTGTGCATTGGCCCGCCCTCGCCGCGCGAATCCTACCTCAACATCCCGGCGATCATGTCCGCCGCCACCATCACCGGCGCCGATGCGATCCATCCCGGCTATGGCTTCCTCTCCGAGAATGCCGGCTTTGCCGAGACGGTCGAGGCGCATGGCCTGACATTCATCGGCCCGTCGCCCGCACATATCCGCATGATGGGCGACAAGATTGCCGCCAAGACCGCCATGATGAGCCTCGGCGTGCCACTGGTGCCAGGCTCGGACGGCGAAGTCTCCGATCTCGACGAGGCGGCCCGCGTGGCTGCCGAAATCGGCTATCCGGTGCTGATCAAGGCCGCCGCCGGCGGTGGCGGGCGCGGCATGAAGGTCGCCGCCAATGCTGAGAGCCTGGAAGAGGCCTGGCGCGTCGCCCGCGCTGAATCGCGTGCGGCCTTTGGTAATGATGCTGTCTATATCGAAAAATACCTCGACAAGCCGCGCCATATCGAATTGCAGATCATGGCCGACAACCACGGCAATGTGGTGCATTTCGGTGAACGCGATTGCTCCTTGCAGCGCCGCCACCAGAAACTTCTCGAAGAGGCCGGCTCACCCGCGATCACTGCCGAGGCGCGCGACGCGCTCGGCAAAACCGCCACCGATGCGCTGTCCAAACTCGGCTATCGCAATGCCGGCACGCTGGAGTTCCTGTACCAGGATGGCGCGTTCTGCTTCATCGAGATGAACACCCGCCTGCAGGTCGAGCATCCAGTGACCGAGATGGTCTGCGGTGTCGATCTGGTGCGCGAGCAGATCCGCATCGCCGCCGGCCAGGAGCTTGGCTACACCCAGAAGGACGTCACCTTCTCCGGCCATGCGATCGAATGCCGCATCACGGCAGAGGATTCCGAAACCTTCATCCCCACGCCCGGTCAGGTGACCGCCTATCACGCGCCAGGAGGCCTGGGCGTGCGGATCGATTCAGCGCTCTACGCCGGCTACAAGGTACCGCCGTATTATGACAGCATGGTCGCCAAGCTGATTGTGCATGCGAAAACGCGCCCCGAAGCCATCGCACGGTTGCGCCGCGCGCTCAGCGAATTCGCCATCATCGGTATCAAGACCACCATCCCGCTGCACCAGCGCATCATCGAAGACCCCGCGTTCCAGGCTGGCGACTATACGATTCACTGGCTCGAGAAATTCGTCGCCTCCAAATAACCAGCAGCGGATATCCGAAGCCTACGCGCCTCGGTGCTGGCGGGGCGATAGGCGGGAGATACGCGGGCGATAGCCGTGGAATAGCTGGGGATAACTGTGCGTGACGCTTTTCGAGTGGCGGTGGCTCCGTTAGAACCATTCCAGGCTAACCTGGAAGTACCGCCCATGGCTGCCCTGAACCGACCATGCCGCGAGGTCATCAACAACCTGCCCGGGCTATCCGGCCAGTGGGGGCTGACTTGACCAAATCCCCGACCCAGACCGCTCTTCCCCCGGGCCGTGCCGGCACGACAGTCCCACAGGTTCCGGCCCAACCGCAGCCGCCCCGCATCGAGGCCGCCGTCGAAGGCCTGCGCGATGGCAAGCTCGCCGGCTGGGCCTGGATGCCGGACTCGCCCTCAGAGGAACTCTCGGTCGATCTCTACGAAGGCATGCAACTGCTCGACCGCCGCACGGCGAACGAGTTCCGACCGGCGCTCGAACAGGCCGGCAAGCGCGGCGGGCGGTGCGGATTCAGCTTCCAGCTACCCAACAGCCTGCTCGATGGCCGTGCCCACAGCCTGACAGTCCGCCTGACCGATGGCGGTGCGAATCTGCCCAACGGCACTGTGCAATTCGGCCCGCTGCAAGTCTCCTCACTGGTCGATGAGGTCGTGGCCCTGCGCCAGGCGGTGGAGCGGTTGACCCGTATCGTCGAGGAAAACTTCACCGCCGATGGCAAGCTGCCGACCGAGCTGGTCCGCACCCTGTCGGACCGCGTGGCCTCCTTCGCCGAAATCCAGCGTGACCTGGTCGAACGCGAGCTGGACGCGCTCCGCGCCATGGCCTTCTCCCAGGCCCATAAACAGCAGGCGCAGTTTCCCGCCTCACCGCATATCGTTATCCGCCAGGCCATGCAGGCCGCGGCCCAGGGCGCTGCCCCTGGCGCTGTCGGCGAGGACGACGCCTGGCGCCGCCCTGCCAAGGGCAAGGCCGACGCCAAGTCGAATGCCGTTGCCGCCCAGGGCAATG
>CANJOG010000257.1 GCA_947475475.1 Acetobacteraceae bacterium | reverse complement strand
CGTATTCTTCTGTTATTGTTGCTGCCGAAATCACTGAGATCGCATCCAAGGTTCCTGTCGATCACCTCGCCACCGGTGAGAGTCGCGATCTCTTCCAATATCATTCGGCGGAAAGCACCGGATCCAGAAACCTGCACCGCAGCAAACGGGCGGCCACCTCGGACTACGTTCAGCACAAGACCTTCCAGGGCCGTCCCTTGGACACCTCCACCGATCAAAAGGAGGGCGCTTCCCGACGCAATGGCATACTCCATAAGCGCCTCAAATTCCGTCGTTCTCGACAACGGATCTTCGTGGATCACGACTATAGCCTTGTCCAGCAAGGCCATCTTGTCACCGTCATCGGACGTCTCGGTGGCAAAGAGTGGCGACAAGTAGCCGTCGCTAATTTCCATATCGAGCGTGCCGGGCGCGCCTGAATCCCCAGTGTCATGCATTTCTTGCCCTCCGCACAGACTCCGCAGGCAGAACGGCGGGGCAGCCCGTGCGGAGGCTCGGGCGTTCGGGGGCCAGCCTAGCCCCGCCGATTCGGGATGATAGTGGACGGACGCTGCGCCCGCATTATGTCATTTGTGTCGGCTGTGTCAGGCCGGAGTGCGCATCGGAATAACCTCGCCCATCGGCTCGGTTCGTGCACAAAAGACAGCCCAATCCGCCATCAGCCGCCGCCGCTTGTCCATCAGATCGCCGCGCCGGTAAGCCGCCTCCACCTTATCGCCCAGCGTATGCGCCAGCGCCGCCTCGGCAACTTCGCGCGCGTAGTTGGTGGATTCCGCCGCCCAATCGCGGAAGGTAGAGCGAAAGCCGTGCACCGTGATATCCTTGCGGTCCATGCGGCGCAGCAGCATTGCCATCGCCATGTTGGACAGCGGCCGCCCTATTCGCTCGCCTGGGAACACCCAATCGCCCTGCTTCTCATCCCGCAGCACCAGCAGCGCCCGCAGGAGCGCCAGCGCCGGCTCGGACAAGGGCACCCGATGCTCTCGCTTAGCCTTCATCCTTTCGGGTGGAATCGTCCAGATGGCAGCGTCCAGGTTGATTTCGCCCCACGGCGCTTCCAACACTTCGCTGGTACGTCCCCCAGTCAGGATCGCCAGTTCCAGGGCGCGGGCAGCAAGGCCGCCCTCAGCACGCAGCGATGCCATGAAGCCGCCAATCTCGTGCCAGGGTAGCGCCGCGTGGTGTTCTACTTGCTGCACCTTCGCGCGGCTCGGCAGCATGCTGGAGATATGCCCACGCCACCTTGCGCAGTTTTCCCCGGAGCGCCAGCCACGTGCCTTGGCGTAGTCCAGCACCACCTCGATGCGTCCGCGAAGCCGGCTTGCCGTCTCCGGCTTTGTGTACCAGATCGGCTCCAACGCATTCATGACGTGTGCCGTCTCCACCTCGGCCACCGGCAAGTTGCCCATGTGGGGAAAGGCCAGTTTTTCAAGAGTCTGCCGCCATTGCCAACGATGCTTCTCATTTCTCCAGGACTTCTCATGGGCGGCAATGTAAGCGTTGGCAGTATCGCTGAACGTCTTGGCGCGGACCTGAGCTTGTTGTGCCACGGCCTTCTCCGCCGCCGCGTCGGCCTCCCGCTTCGCCAGGGGATCGATACCCGACTTCACCAGGGCGAGTAGCGCAGCAGCCTTGGCGCGGGCATCCTTGAGTGAAACAGCCCCCTTACCGTCAGCCGTGCCCAGCCCCATTTCGCGCATCTTGCCGGCGATGAGGTAGCGGAACAGCCAAAACCGTCCGCCAGCCTTTTCGCCAGCCGCGGCATGCTTGGCACTGGGGGACCGCACCAGCAGGAACAATCCGCCCCCGTCGCCATAGCGCCCCGGGGCCAGCTTCTTCACCATCACTGGCTCTATTCCCGCCGCTTTCCGTGGCATCTGCCCGCCTCCGACAAACAGGAGACAGAAAATCTATCCCCTCAACTGTCCCCTTATTTTAGAGGGGATAGGCACGGATGCAAGCGAATAGAATTGAACAGCCCACTCCGCGTGTCGGCGAGTTATCGGCTTATTTATGGGGAATTATCGTCAGTGGCGGCTTAGAGCGATCAATAGTTCGTCGGAAACCCCCTCCACCAGCTTTTCCAAATGATGACAGGATGCTGTTCGACCCGCGCGGATGTTAGTCCTCGCGCGCGGCGCTACCGGCCGCCTCGCCGCCTGCAAGCCTGGGCGTTATCGCGTATCGGCGCCGCGTGACACCGACCCCCGCTCGTCCACTTTAGCGGTCTGTTTTCTCAACGCATTTATGGACATCCTGGGTGAGTTTCTCGATGCGTTCGGTAAGCTCTTTGATTTTTTCGGTCAGATTCGTGTTCTGGCTGAGCATGTCGACCAACAACGACGTTTGGCTGGCCAAGATAGCCTGACGCGCGTCAGCCACCTTGTGCAGCTCTTCGCGGTGTTGGGCGTCGGCCATGGCGTGTGCCTTGTCCCGATCCGCCTGGCGCGTCTGCGCCAGCAAAATGAGCGGCGCCGCATATGCCGCCTGAAGGCTGAACGCTAGGTTCAGCAAGATGAATGGATAGATGTCGAACGTCCACCAGCCCGCTGCATTGATGACGATCCAGAGCGCGACGACACATGTTTGGCCAACCAGGAAGATTGGCGTGCCAAAAAATCGCGCGAATGCTTCGGCCTTTAGGGCAAACCAGTCACTGCCAAAGACCGGTGCGGTGCTGAGATAGGGGGCATGAAATCGTAGTGCGTGATCGTCTGATCCGAAAGGATTGTCAGCCATGTGCGATCACTTCCCGTGTTCGATGCTTGCGTGCCGGCACCGGATCGCCGGTCACTCGCCCTTGCGTCAGTCGCCAATTCCCCAGAGAGCAAGCACCAGTTTGCCGCGCACATGGCCGGCCTTGCTCAGCGCCAATGCCTGGGCGATCTCGCCAATCGGCAGCATCTGCACCTCCGGACTGACCATTTTTCCCGCAGCGTAGAGGTCGCCAATCGCGCGATAGGCAGCCTGGGTTTCCGAGCGGACGATTGAAGATCGAATCAATTGACGGCCACTTGCCTGTGCCGCTTGCTCGGTGATGCCGGCCTGATCATCGTCGCCCAAGGTGGGCACGCGGACCAGGGTGCCGCCGGGGCGAATTAAAGCGAGGGCTTCTGGCAGGCTGTTGCGGCCGACCGCATCGAAGATGATATCCACACCGCCCGGTGCCATTCCAGCCACCACCGCCGCTGTATTGCCATCCCGCGTGTCGAACACGCCCTCGGCGCCGAGGCTGCGGACATAGTCGGCATTGGCGGCACTGCAACTCGCCAGCACGCGCGCGCCGGCGGCACGGGCGAACTGGACGGCGAAACTGCCGACACCGCCCGCCGCGCCATGGACAAGGATGGTCTGGCCTGGTTGGAGCCCGCCTTGCAGGAAGATGCCGTGCCAGGCGGTCAGGCCGGCGACGGGGATGGTCGCGGCTTCGGCGAGCGGCAGATTATCCGGAATGGCGCCGGCCATCTCGGCGCCGACGACGAGATACTCGGCGTAGCTGCCCCATTTTCCCTGACTCTGATCGGACTTCACCATGACGCGCGTGCCGGGAGCCATGTTCTCGACGCCAGGGCCGACGCTGTCGATGATGCCGGCACCGTCATAGCCGAGCACGAAGGGAAAGCTCGGCTTAAAAATTGGCAGTTTTGTCAGCCAGCCATCATGCATCTTCCAGTCGGCGGGATTGACGCTCGCGTGGGTGATACGGACGCGGACCTCGCCGGGGCCAGGCACCGGGGTTGGAACCTCGGCCTCGCGAATGGCGGAATTGGCGCCAAACCCATCAACAACAATTGCCCGCATGGTCTCGTTTCCTTCCCCTTGATTGTCCGATCATATGCATGGTGATGACAGGCCCGGCAAATCCGGTCTAAATTCCGCGTAATAACATTGGTTCGGCCGCATGGCCGGTCAAACAGGGGAGGTACGCATGAAGAAACTTCTGAGCGGGCTATTGGTGTCGTTGCTGCTGGGCAGCACGGCGATGGCACAGAATGCATCCGGCCCGGTCAAGCTCGGCGTCATCAACGATCAGAGCAGTTCGTTCTCCGCCATTGGCGGCCGCGCCGCGGTTGAGGCCGCGCGCATGGCGATCGAGGATTTCGGCGGCAAGGTGCTGGGCAAGCCGATCGAGCTGGTCAATGCCGATCATCAGAACAAACCCGATGTCGCCATGGGTATTGTGCGCGAATGGCTGGATCAGCAAGGCGTCGATGCCGTGGTCGACATGGCCAATTCGGCG
>CANJOG010000256.1 GCA_947475475.1 Acetobacteraceae bacterium | reverse complement strand
CATCACCCCGGCGGAATGCGGGAGAACAATCGGGCGGAAAACTCGCATCTGCCGATCCGTCGCCGAGAGCGAAAGCAGCAGAAATTCAAATCCCGGGCGTCGGCCCAGAGGTTCCTCGCCACCCACGCCGCTGTCTACAACGTCTTCAATCTCCAACCCCACCTCATCCGCCGACCGACCCTTCGCCAGTTCCGGGCCGAGGCTCACCGGACGTGGACGGCGGCGACCGCGGCCGCCTGAGTGCGAGGTGGAGGAGGGGGTCTGCGACGCCGTGTCGGGTTAACCTGTCAACACCGGCCGGTGCATTTCAGCTGACAAAGCCCGCCCTATCCACTATGGCAATCTGAATTTCAACAATGAGATTCTCAAGAAATATTTCTATTTTAGGACGTTCTCATGAAGCTGCTCAAGCGCACGTATCTGGCCACTGCTACCATCGGTTCGATGGCCCTGTTCGCCAGCGCCGCATTGGCAAGCCCTGCGGTTGACAGCGTCAACAACGCCATGCTGGACACTATTCGCGCCAGCGCTGCCACAACGCCGCCGCCGCGGGCGGCGCGCGCGATCAGCATGGTGGGCATCGCGATGTTCGATGCGGTTAACGCCTCGTCCGGCCTCGCTTATCAGCCTTACAGCTACACCGGGCCGGCGGTGTCCGGCCTGTCGCAGGATGCGGTCGCACTGGCATCGGGCTACACGATGATGGCCAATTTGTTTCCCACCCTTGCGGTCGACCTGACCACGCAGATGCAGGCCAAGCTGGCCACCCTGTCGCTCAGCGATACGCAACGCGCCGCCAGCGTCGCATTCGGGCAGTCGATTGCCAACAACCTGTTTGCGGCGCGCGCCAGCGATGGCAGCGCGACAGCGCAGGTGCCCTATGTCGCCGGGTCCAGCCTGGGCAGCTTTCAACCGACCCAGCCAACCGACCCGACCCTGCCGAACTGGGGCAAGGTGACGCCGTTTGGCGTGGCCAGCAGCAGCCAGTTTGATGTCGGGCCGCCGCCGGCCATTGGTTCGGCCGAATGGCTGGCGAGTTACAACCAGGTCAAGACACTGGGCTGCAGCACATGCGGCACCGTTGACCAGAAGACGATTGCCACCTTCTGGGCCGATGGCGGCGGCACCTTCACGCCGCCGGGCCACTGGCTGTCCATCACCACTGACCTGACCAAGGATTTGACAACACTGGAAGCCGCGCGGGCGACGGCGATCGTGGGCGCTTCAGTGGCCGATGCCGGCATCACGGCCTGGCAGACGAAATACACCTACAATGTCTGGAGGCCGATCACCGCAATCCGCGCCTGCACCACGGCCACCTGCGGGGCCGAAGGCGATCCCACCTGGACCCCCTTCCTCGCCACCCCCAACTTTCCATCATACACATCAGGGCACAGCACGTTCTCGGGCGGCGCCGCGGGGGCATTGGCCAGTTTCTTCGGCACCGATCAAATGCTGTTCTGCACGCCGGCAGACCCCAAGTCCGGCCTCACTGGCCAGCGTTGCTTCGCCAGCTTTTCGGAAGCGGCAGCGGAAGCCGGCATCAGCCGCATCTATGGTGGCATCCATTTCGAATTCGACGATTCCCGTGCGATCCTGGCCGGCGAGCAGATTGGTGCCTATATCAAGGCCAATTATTTCGGCCTGGCCAGGGCCGGCGCCTACACGGGCTATGACGGGATCATTTCGGGCACGTCGGGCCTGACGATCGTTGCCGATGCGGAAATTCTTGGCGGCGTGAACAGCTACACCGGCAGAACGGTGATTTATTCCGGCGCGTCATTGTCCATGCGGGGTGCAGGGTCCATTGCCGCATCAAGCGGTGTCATGGCTAACGGCACATTCGACATCAGCGCCACCAGCGCCGGCGCCCGCATCACCAGCCTTTCCGGTACCGGGAACGTCGTGCTGGGCAGCCAGCAATTGACCCTCACCAATGCGTCCGAAAGCTTCGCTGGCGTCATCTCGGGCGCCGGCTCGCTTGGCTTGGAACAGGGCACGCTCACGCTGGGCAGCGCCAACAGCTATGCCGGCGGCACCATTGTGAATGGCGGCACCGTCAGGATAGCCAACAGCGCGGCCTTCGGCACGGGCACTGTCAACTTTGCCGGCGGCACGAGCCTGGTGGCCGGCACCACCGGCCTTGCCCTGGCCAACGGCATCGTGACACGCGGCACGCTTGCCATCGACAGCGGCGCCGGGGCCTCCACATTCACGCTTGGCGGCGCCGTGAGCGGCAGCGGCGGCATCGCCAAGCAGGGCACGGGTGTCCTGACAATGGCCGGTGCCAGCAGCTACACCGGTGCAACCAGCGTGCTGGCGGGGACGCTGAACGTGACGGGGTCATTGGCGTCGGCGGTCACCGTCACGGCTGGCGCGGCCGCAACCGGGAACGGCCGGGTCGCAAGCCTGTCGGTGCTGGCCGGGGCCACCATCAATCCCGGCGCGCCGGGCTCAGCCGACGTGGCGACCCTGACGGTTGCCGGACCGGCGACGCTGGCGGGCTCGTTCACCGCCGATGTGACGAGCCTGGGCAACGATCGGATCACGGCGGGCGGCGCGCTCACCCTTGGCGGCGCGTTGGTCGTCAATCGATCGGCGCAGGCCCGCTTCCTGACCTTCAACCAGGTCTACACGCTGGCCAGCGGTGCCACGCGGTCGGGCACATTTGCCACCGTCGGCGGCCTTGGCAACTTCGGTGTCGCGTTTGCGCCCGTCATCGAATACGGTGCCACGCAGGCCAGCCTGCGTCTTGCGCCCAACAGCCTGGTTGCCATCGGCAACCTGTTCGGCGGCTTGAACGGCAACGCGCTGGAAACAGCCCGGGCGATCGATGGTGCCGTCGCCGTCGGCTACAACCCACAACCGCTCTTTGCCGTCTATGCCACGGCCGGCGCCACCTTGCCGCGCACGATGGCCGAAATGTCGGGGGAACAGCGGGCGACGGAGCGGCGCGTGGTGCTCGAGAGCAACCGTGTCTTCCGCGAGACGGCTCTCGATCGGCTCAACCAGGGGACCGCAGCATTCGGCAGCCAGCAGGTAAAAACCGGCGCCATGACCGTGTGGTCGCGTGGGGCTGCCGCCGGGACCAGGGCCGATACCAGCGGCGGCGCCACCGCCTTCAAGGCCGCGCAACAGGGCGTGCTGACGGGTGTGGATTTCGCCCGCAGCAACGTCACGATCGGCGCCGCCTTCCATTATACGACCACCGATGTGACCTTCCGGGTTCTGGGGGGCAGCAGCCGCGTTGAAACAGTGGGCGCGACTGCCTATGCCGGCTGGCGACAGGCCGACAAGGGCGTGGTGATCAACGCTGGCGCCAGCGTGTCCGGCGCACGCACAAGCGGTAACCGGGCCGTGACGCAACCCAGCTTTGGCCAGACACTGAGCGGGCGGGCGCTTGGCACGACCTACCAGCTGATTGCTGAACTGGCCTATGATCTGGCCAAATCGGGCGACACCCGGATCGAACCCTTCGTGCGCGGCAGCACAATTTCGGCGGACATGGAGGCGAGCGCGGAAACCGGCGGATCGGCTGCGCTGTCGTCTCCGTCGCAACGCTACCATCTTGCCGTCGTGAACGTCGGTGTGCGCATTGCAACCCTGGTGGACGGTGGCGCAATCAGCCTAAATGCCAGCGCGTCCGTGCAATCGACGAGCGGATCGCGCGACGCCGCAACGCTGCTGGGCCTGTCTGGCACCAACCAATATGGCAACATCCGGTCCGTCGCGATGGATCCAACGGCCTTCCAGCTGCAGGCCGGCGCCGGTTTCAGGCTATCGGGCAAAGCCCGGCTTGGCATTGATTATGTTGGCCTTTATGGGCGGAACAACAATGATTATGGGGCCCGTGCCACACTTCACGTGGCATTCTAATCCCAGGCTGTAGATTTGCGTTGAGAAGTGACCCGGGATTTTCATCGAGAATTGACCCGGGTGGAAGTTATGTCCCGCTGTACGGGACGTAGGTCAAGTCGGTGATTTTTCCTTTCTGGATTTGGGGACGGCGGAGCTGGCCCTGAACCGGAAGCTGTCATTCCCTGTTTCGAGGATGTGGCAGTGGTGGGTGAGCCTATCGAGTAGAGCGGTGGGTGCTGTCAGGCAAACGATAAAAAGTCTCCACTGAGGGCGAAATAGCCACGATGGGGACGAGCGTGAGACCGATTTCCTACAAACGCCACCGGTTCCCATCAGAGGTGATCCGCCATGCGGTCTGGCTGTATTTCCGGTTCACGCTGAGCCTTCGCGACGT
>CANJOG010000255.1 GCA_947475475.1 Acetobacteraceae bacterium | reverse complement strand
GGGTCTGGTCTGTCGATTACTCAGACCGCAGGGGCACTTGCGGCGGCGATCATGTCGGCGAGGCTGTGGCGGCAGCTAAATCCGAGCTCGCGTTCGGCGGCGCTGGTATCGGATGGGGCTGGGCGGATATGGGGAAAGCCGGCAAAGCCGCGGCCTGTCTCGGGTGGTGGTTCGGCGTCGAGCGTGGGGAAAACTTTCCTGACAGCATCGATGAATTCGGCCATTGTGTGCCAGGTTCCGGGGGCGATGTGATAGATGCGCTGGATGGGGGCAGGTGCGTCGAGCGCGGCGAGATTGGCGTGGGCGCAGTCGCGGGCATCGACGAATTCCTCGCGCCCGTCCCAGGCCATGAAGCGATCGTCCAGTGCCACGCGGGTGCCGGCGCGGGCGCCCTCGGTTAGTTTGGCGATGAGGCGGCCTGGCACGCTGCTTGGGATGCCAGGCTCGGGGCCGATGACGGCGGCGTAGCGGAGCAGGATGGTGTCGACGCCGTAGAGATCGTGCCAGAGCAGTCCGAGATGTTCGGCGGCGATCTTGGTGGCGGCATAGATGCTGGCCGGGCGGTCGGATATCTGGCGGAGCGGCTGGTCCTCCTCGATCGGCGTCGGGCCGTGGGTGGCGAAGCCGGTGTAGCCAACGGTGCTGGAACTGGCGATGACGATGCGGCCGAGGCCGTGGCGGCGGGCGCAGTCGAGCACATTGGTGGTGCCCATCACATTGACCTGCACGCCGCGTACGGGGTTTTCCCTGATGCCGGTAGAGAGCATCGCGGCGGTATGGATGATGCGGCGGATGCCGCGCGTGGTGACGAGCGCATCGAGGGCGGTGGCGTCGCTCACGTCGCAGAGGGCGACGTCGCGGCCAGGGGCGGGCCTGATATCGGCGAGCACGACGCTGTCGCCGCGCGCGGTGAGCAGATCGGCGGTCAGGCGGCCGATCAGCCCGGCGCCGATGACCAGGGTGGTCACGTGATTTCTTCGAGGATGAGGTGATAGACGCGCCCCTGGAAATCGCCCATGGCGCGGGCGATTTCGGCGCCGACCTGCTGGCGGACTTCGCTGGCGAGTGCGGCATGCATCGCATCCAGCGAGTCGAAGCGAAGGTCGAAAATCATGTAGATCGGTGGCGCGCCAGGCTCGGCCTCCGCGGGGCGGCGGATGGTGACGCTGATGATGCCTGGATAACGCCCGATGGCGGCGCGCACGGTGGTCATCATGTGGTGATCGAATTGCGTGCGGCCGGCCTCAGAGACGGTGCCTTCGAGAACGGCGGAGCGGATGATCATGCGGCGGGGCCTTTTGCTGGCGCGGCTTTACTGGATGGAGTCGGCGTCGAGCAGGCGGGCGACTGCGCTTTCGGTGGCCTGCAGATGGGCGTCGATCAAGGCGGTGGCGCGGGCTATGTCACGGGCCAACACGGCATCCATGATGTCGGCATGTTCGGCATTGACGTCGCGGGTGCCGGAAATTTCTTGCAGATGCAGCAGCCGCATTTTGCGGTAGCGCTCCGAATGATCGGCAAGCGTGTTCCAGAAGCGCAGTAGCCATTGCGACGTGCAGGCGGAAATCAAGGAGAAGTGGAAACGGCGGTGGCTCTCCTCCCAGGCGCGGGCGGTTTCGCGGTCCTGCGGGGAGAGTGGGGTCGGGGCACGGGAGAGCAGGTGCATCGCGGCGAGGATGTCGGCTTCCCAATTGGCATCACCGGCGGCGATGGCCTCTTCCATGCACAGCCGCTCGATGGCGCGGCGTGAATGCATGATGTCGGAGAGTTCCCTGCGTGAGGTTTCGCGCACGCGCGATCCGCGATTGGTCTCGACCTCGACGAGATTTTCCGAGGCGAGCCGCATCAGCGCCTCCCGGATCGGGGTCAGGCCGAGCTGGAAGCGCGTGTGCAGGTCTGCGGCGCGCAGGCGTTCGCCGGGCATGAGTTCGCCATGCAGGATTTCGCCGCGCAGGCGGCGATAGGCGTGTTCGGCCTGGCTGGGGGACTCGATTGTTTCCATGTCCTCGGGCGCTTCCATGCGCCGCCGAATCGGGTTGACAGGTACATTTTATAAAATCAATATCAGTTTATATCAAGCTAAACTGGAGCTATCGCGCATGAGCCCGTCCGGCTGGTCACTCGCCACTGTAGAAGTTGCGGAAGGTGGCGTTGCCTGCCTGGAAGTTGGCGGGAGCCTGTACCGGCTGGCGCCGTCGTTGGCGCGGGTGGGGTATCCGGGTGCGGAGAGCGTGGCGGGACTGTTCGCTGATTGGGACCGGGCGCGCGGGGCGCTTGATGCCGCGGCGGGCCGGTGTGAGGCGGCGGATCTGGTGAGTCCGGTGCGGCGGCTGGCGCCGTTGCTTTATCCGGGCAAGATTCTCTGCGCCGGGGCGAATTACTATGACCATCTGGCCGAGATGGGTATGCCGGGGGCGAAGAAGGAAGACCAGCGGCTGTTCTTCTTCATGAAGCCGCCGCGCAATGCTGTTGTGGGCGAAGGGGCAACTGTGCATATGCCGATCGCGACCAAGGCATTCGATTGGGAAATCGAACTGGCGGCGGTGATCGGGCGTCGGGCGCGCAATGTGTCGGTCGAAGAGGCGCTTGAGTATGTCGCGGCTTACACGGTCGGCATCGATTTTTCCGCGCGCGATCATAACCGGGCGCCTGAGACTTTCTATAAGCTCGACTGGGTGGCGGGGAAGGCGAATGACACGTGCTGCCCGCTTGGACCGCGGCTGGTGCCGGCAGGTGCGTTTGCCAATCCTCAGGATATTGGCTTGAAACTGGCCGTCAATGGCGTGGTCAAGCAGGATGCGCGGACTTCGGGGATGATCTTCTCCATTGCCGAGCAGATCTCCACGGCCTCGCGCATCATGACGCTCGATCCGGGCGATGTGCTGATGACAGGCACGCCGGCCGGTGTGGGTGTACCGAAGCAGACATTCCTCTCGGTCGGAGATGTCGTGGATGCCGAGATCGAGGGTATCGGAAAATTGAGTGTGACGATCTGTCCGGAACGATAGCGCACTGGCCGCGATAAGCGGAACGGGGCAAACAGGGAGTGGGTAGAATGCGGAAATTTTCGGGATTTGCCAGCCTGGCTGTGGCGGCGGTGTTGGTGCTTGCACTGGGTATCGGCTCGGCGACGGCGGCTGATGTGACGCTGCGTTTCTCCACGGCGGCGCCGCCGGCGGATTTCCTGGCCAAGGCGGTTGAGCAGTTCAAGACCGATGTCGAGAAGGCGGATGTCGGCGTGAAGGTGGAAGCCTTCCCGGCATCGGCGCTGTTCCGCCAGGGTACGGAAGTTCCGGCCCTGCAGCGGGGCAATCTCGAAATGAGCACGATGACCACCTTCGAGGTGGCGCAGCAGATGCCGCAATACGGGTTCTTCAACCGCGCCTATCTGTTCCGCGATTATGACCATCTTCACACCGTGTTCTATAGCCCGCTGGCGGCCGATTATCGCAAGGTTGTGGAAGAGAAGATGGGCATCACCATTCTCTCCACCGCCTATCTCGGTACGCGACAGGTCAATCTGCGGAGCAAGCGCAAGGTGACGGGGCCCGCCGATCTGGCCGGAATGGCTGGTGCTGGGCCAGACGCTTGGGGTGAGCCCGGTGCCGATGGGCATGCCGGAAGTCTATCTGGCGATGAAGACCGGCACGATTGACGGGCAGGAGAATCCGCTCTCCATCCTCAATGCCGCGAAGCTCTATGAAGTCTCCGAGCAGGTGGTGCTGACGGCGCATATGCTGCAGGCGGTATTCTTCAATATCGCAACCCCGGTCTTCAACAAGCTGACCGATGCGCAGAAGAAGGTGGTGCGCGATGCCGCCGAGCGCGCGGCGCAGGCTAATGACGCGGGGCGCCTGGCCGATGAGAAGAGTGTCACGGCCAATCTCGTGCAGCGCGGACTGACGGTCGATACGATCGATCTCACGCCGTTCCGTGCGCTGGCGGACAAGGTCTATGGCCAGTCCGAACTCGCCAAGGCGTGGGACAAGGATCTGGCGCAGAAGGTTATTGATATGCGCTGAGGATGTGCTTGCCTGATTGGCGAGGACAGTATGGCATCGCATGAGACGAACGGCGTTGACGCCCCGGCCGGGAGAGCGGTCCGGGGTGTCGTGCGCGTGTTCGATCTACTGTGCGGCGTCATGTTCGCTGCGATCTTTCTCGTGTTTTGCTACAAGATTCTGCGCCGCTATGCCGCCGGCGATGCGGTGGCCTGGGGTGATGAGCTGACCGTTATCCTGTTTATCTGGGTGGTGTTCATC
>CANJOG010000254.1 GCA_947475475.1 Acetobacteraceae bacterium | reverse complement strand
GCTTATGTGCTGGGCCCGGAACGGTCTGGCCTCTCGCCTGCCCTGCTCGCGCGGTGCAAGCATGTGATCCGGATTCCGACGCGGTTTTCGCTGAACCTGTCTGTCGCGGGTGCTTTGGTATTGTACGACCGGTTGATCCAGCATGGTCGCTTTGCCGAGCGGCCGGTTGGATCGGGCGGGCCACCCGCGGAAGAGGTGGCTGCGCTGGCGGAGCGGACCAGCCATGGGGCGCCGGTGTTTCGCAAGACCAAGCCGGCCTGGCTGAAACAATAATTCGACACCAAATATTCGTTGACTATAAGTAACCATACTTACCATAACTAAGGTATTTTTTAGATTCTTATAGGAAGTAATTAACTCGGAGGAAACGTGCGGAGGTCCGCCGTTCCAAACCGGGAGCGCCGCTTATGGCTCGCACACGATTTCACCGCCCTGCCCTGCTGGCCTTTGGCGCCGCGCTTGTGCTGCTTGGCGGGCTGCTGAGGGGCGCAGCCCAGGCCGGCACCTTCACCTATTCGAGCTTTGGCGTGCTCAACAACACCAGTGTCGATATCACGGGGCCGAACGGATTTGCCGAACGTACCGGGTCTGGCCAGATCACGCTGTATGGCGCCGGGGCCGATACCGGGGACTCCCTGACCGCCTGGTGCATCGATATCGCGGACTGGTTGCAGCCCTATAACCGCCAGGCGCCTTACACCTACACAGAGGTTGCGCCGGTGAGTTTTGTGGCGCCTCTGACCAATCGCTACGCCCCGGCGGCACCGACCGGGCCGGCGATGTCGCATACGCAGCTTGGCCAGATTGGTGGCTTGGTAGCCTGGGCGGCAGCCCATGTGGGCGACGCCCCGGAGGTATCATCGGCCGTGCAGATCGCGATCTGGACGGTGGAATATGGCAATGACTACAGCTTCGTCAGCACCTCGAGCGTGGTGCGCAATCTGGCGGCAAGCATCATCTCGGAAGTGTCGGACGGGCTGATCGCGGCGTCCTTCGAGTATGAGATGCTGGTCGATGTCGATAGCGAGGGCCATGCGCAGAACCAGGTGCTGGTGCGCCACGTGCCGGGCTTCGATGGCGGTCAGCTGGACGTGCCAGAGCCGGCAAGCCTGCTGGTGCTGGGGGCCGGGATTGCCGGTCTGGCGGGGCTGCGGCGGCGGCAAGCGGTCAGGTAAAGCCGCTGAGACTGGCGCCGGACATCTCAAAGGCGGTGCGTACCGCGGGGTCGATCAGGGCGGCGAATTCGGCTTCGTGGTCATAGCCTGGCATCAGCAGTTGCAGCAGACCGTCCCGGTGCGTTGCCGGGTGCAGGTAGATTTCGCTGAGCCCGTCGGGAAGATTGGCGGCGAGCTTGCGCAGGCGGGGGGCGGTCATATCGCCGCTCCAGGCGATGCCGAAGCTGCGGTCATTGGTGGCAATGCCGGCGCGGCGGGCCTGGGCGCGGAGCAGGCCGGACCAGCGACACATGGCCATGGCACCGGGCCCGGTCTTTTCACCGCAGCGCGCCAGGACCGAGGGCGGTTCGGCGGGGATGCGGATGGCTGGCAGGCCGAATTCGCGGCCAATCTTGAGCATCAGGGCGCCGATCGTGGGATGCAACTGCATGTGCATGTGGGCATCGGCATGATCGAGATGCAGGCCGGTGGCGGCAAAGGCTGAGAACTGGGCGCGGATTTCGGCGGCGAGCTGGCGGCGCGCGGCGAGTGAGACGGCATATTTGACGCTGAGGGTGAGCGGGTCGGAGCCGAACCAGCCGCGTTGGGTGACCAGATCGGGGATCTGCGCGTGCGGCACGACGGATTTGCCCTCCACCAGCACGAGATGCAGGCCGACACGCAGGCCCGGCAGGCGGCGGGCACGGGCGACGGCATCCGCGCAGGCAGGGCCTGCGACCATCAGCGAGGCGGAGGTGAGGATACCTTCACGGTGGCCGCGTTCGACCGCTTCATTGACGCCGTCGGAGAGGCCGAAATCGTCGGCAGTGATGATGACGCGCTTCATAATGGCGGATTTGTGCAGCACGGGGCGACGCGGCGCCAGGGTTGCCCGAGCGACCGGTCGCATTAATCTGCCGCCGCACTGGCATTGGGTTGCAGGGACGGGCCCGGACGGTTGGGATAGTCACCGTTGGGCGCGATACCGCCGAACACAGCGAAGGAAGACTGCCATGGATTCGGACACCCTGAAGAGCATGCAGGCGCCGCTCAAGCAGCGCTATCGCGAGACACCCGAAAGTGCGGTTGTCATTCTGCGTGCCGAGGGTGCGCTTGATGGCAATGGTATTGTCTGCCGTGTGGAAACCGGGCGTGCATTGGTGGAGGCCGGGTTGCATCCGGCGACCGGTGGCAACGGCATGCAGGCGTGTTCAGGAGATATGCTTCTGCAGGCATTGGTGGCCTGTGCTGGGGTGACGCTGCGGGCGGTGGCGACCGCCCTTGGCATCGACATTCGTGGCGGCAAGGTGACCGCCGAAGGCGAACTGGATTTTCGCGGCACATTGGGGGTCGCGAAGGATGCTCCCGTGGGTTTGAGCGCGATCCGGCTGAGCTTTGCATTGGAGAGCGATGCGACGGAGGAGCAGTTGCTGACTCTGCACAAGCTAACGGAGCGGTATTGCGTGGTCTATCAGACGCTGGTGAAGTCGCCGGCCGTCGATATGAAAATGACGCAGCTATAAAATACTGTGCCGAGAATACAGACGACTTCAGGACGCGTGCTGCGGCATGCGCCGGCCCCGGGTTGGGAGTTGTGACAGGGTGAAGTCCTCTCGGCGACTGTTTCTGCCCGACCGCGCGTGCAGTTCGTTGCTTCCAGGATGATATCTGCGCCATGGCTGCCTGACAATGACGCGGTTGAATTGGTATCGCCGTATCGTCTCCACCGCTGATGCAAATACTCAGCAAAGTAAGGTATTTGTTGCTGCGGGAGTGGCCTGACAGGCGCTGGGCGCAATCCTGAACCGCAGATAGTTGAATAATGTGACAATCTTCTTGCTATTTTTCATTAGTATCCTATCTTGGTTACTCGGCACTTTTCGTGTTGGGCTTATCTGTTGTCACGCGCCTTTCTCGCCTTTTTCTTCTGTGTCGATCGGTCTCCCCAAAATTGGAAAGCAAATCGGCCCGCATGTTGCGGACCGCCGTTGTGAAGGGATACCCGATCTATGACAATCGGTACTGTTAAGTGGTTTAACGCGACCAAGGGCTTCGGCTTCATCCAGCCTGACGATGGCTCGAAGGACGTCTTCGTGCACATCTCGGCCGTCGAGCGTTCGGGCCTTGGCCGTCTCAACGAAGGGGACAAGCTCTCCTTCGATCTGGAACGCGGCCAGCAGGGCAAGACCTCGGCCACGAACCTGAAGGCGGCCTGATTTTTCAGGACGTCTGACGCGCCGCCTTCGGGTGGTGCGACGGGATTGGACGGCGCTGCCTTCGGGTGGCGCCGTTTTTTTATGTGTGCCGATGGGCTGCTATCGCGCGATTTGCGACGCGACCGTTGCAGTGCGCGGCGCATTTTGCGATTTCGATGCTGGTTGCATCAACTTCTGACCGAAATGCGACCCGCAAGGCCGGCATAATCCTTGCTCTGACCCAACTCGGTTTCGACCTGGAGCCTGTTTCCAGGCGACACCGGGGGCGGCGAGAATGAACTTTGACTTCCTGACGACTCTGGATGCCGGGATCGTGCAATGGATGAATGCCGGGCTTGGCCATTGGCATCTGTTCGACGTGGTGCTGCATGGCATCAATAGTAGCCCGTTGGCGAAAGGGTATCTCTTTATTGCCGTTCTCTGGGGATTGGTGGCGCGCGATCGCCGGCACTGGCTGGGTGATGAGCTTTTCACGCTCCGCTGGATCGGCGGGTTGCTCATTGCGCTGATCATCGCACGCCTCCTTCAGGATTATGGCCCGACACATCAACGCCCGATCGCAAATGCGGCTTTGGGCCTCAAGGCCTATGTTGGCAGCGATCCGAACTACTTTCGCCGGCTGAATTCATTTCCCAGCGACCATGCGGTGGAATTTGTTGCTATGACAATGGCAATCTTTCACCGGAGCCGGCTTTGGGGTGTCTTAGCGGGCGGCTGGGCCCTTTCTGTGATCGTGCTGCCGCGGATCTATTTTGCCTATCATTTCCCCAGTGACGTCATCGGCGGGGCACTGATAGGTTGGGCGGTTATGCATACTGCTCTGACGGTGCGACTCCCGGAGTCTGTTGGCCGCAGAATTGCCGCCATCGAGACGCGGGCGCTCGGTCTGCTG
>CANJOG010000253.1 GCA_947475475.1 Acetobacteraceae bacterium | reverse complement strand
CGAGCGTGGCGCGCTGCTGGTCGAGTGTGACCATGGTGAGCGAGGCGCCGAGTTTCACGCTGCCTTCATCGGGCGTGAGCTTGCCGATCATCATATTCAGCAGCGTTGTTTTGCCGGCGCCAGTTGGCCCGACAATGGCGATGCGGTCGCCGCGCAGAATGTTGAGGCTGAAATCCTCCACAATGGCACGATCGCCATAGCGCTTGGTGATTCCCTTGGCCTCGACAACGATCTTTCCCGATGTCTCGGCGGCTGCCGCCTGCATCTTCACCGATCCGGCGGCGGCGCGGAATTCGCGGTGGGTGCGACGCAGATCGGCGAGTTCGGCCACGCGCCGCACATTGCGCTTGCGCCGCGCCGTCACGCCATAGCGCATCCAATGTTCTTCGCGGACGATCTGGCGGGCGAGTTTGTGCTGTTCGACCTGCTCTTCTTCCAAAGTCCGGTCGCGCCATTCCTCAAATTCGCCAAAGCCGCGCTCCATGCGCCTTGCCATGCCGCGATCGATCCAGACCACGGCGCGTGACAGATCGGTCAGCAGCCGCCGGTCATGCGAGATCAGCACAATCGCGGCGCGCGAGGCGGCAAGTTCGGCCTCCAGCCATTCGATCGCCGGCAGATCGAGATGGTTGGTCGGCTCGTCGAGCAACAGAATATCGGGATCGGGCGCCAGCGTGCGGGCAAGCGCGCAGCGGCGTGATTCGCCACCCGAGAGGCGCCTGGGGTCTTCCGTGCCGGTCATGCCGAGCTGTTCAAGCAAATGCCGCGCCCGGTGCGGATCGTCGGACGGGCCAAGCCCCTCTTCGACATAATCCAGCGTGGTCTTATAGGCGCTCAGATCCGGCTCCTGCGGCAGGTAGCGCACGGTCACGCCTGGCTGCATGAAGCGCGTGCCGTCGTCCTGCGTGATCAGCCCGGCGGCGATTTTCAGCAGGGTGGATTTGCCCGAGCCGTTGCGCCCGACCAGCGCCACGCGGTCACCTGGCGAGACGGCGAGTTCCGTGCCTTGCAGCAGCGGATTGGCGCCAAAGGTCAGGTGGATATTGTTGAGCAGAAGAACGGGAGGTGCGGCCATGGGCGCTGTGTGGTCTGCCGGGCTGCTCTTCGCAAGAGCCAGCACATGGAAGCCGGCCCGCTTCTGTGGCATTCAAACCGTCAGAGGCCGCACGCCAGGCTTCAAGGGAGGCACCGCCAATGTCCGATTTCCGCGCGACCCGCCGCGCGCTGGGTTCGCTCGCAGGTGCGGCTGCCCTGGCCGCGACCATCCGCCCGGCCCGCGCCGCGACCAAGTTGCGCATCGGCCTGCTGCATACGCTCTCCCCGGCGCCGCTCTATCTCGCCATGGAACGCGGCTATTTCGCCGCCGAGGGGCTGGAGGCCGAGTTCCGCTTCTTCGAGGCCGCCCAGCCGATCGCGGCGGCAGCCGTGGCCGGGGATATCGATATCGGCATCACGGCGCTGACCGGCGGCTTTTTCGCCCTGGCCGGGCGCGGCGCGCTGAAGGTCATCGCCGGCGGGCTGCATGAGCAAAAGGGCTATGAGGGCTCGGCGGTGCTGGCCTCGCCCAAGGCTTATGAGGCGGGGCTGACCGGGATCGACAAGCTCGGCGGGCGCAGCTTTGCCATCACCCAGTTCGGCTCGTCCTTTCACTATATGTTGGGGCGGCTGGCCGAGACGGCGCATTTCGACCTGAAATCGGTGACGCTGCGGCCGGTGCAGGAAATCGGCAATATGGTCGCCGCCGTGCGCAGCAACCAGGTGGATGCGACCATTGCCATTGCCTCCATGGCCAAGCCGCTGGAGGCGGCGGGGGCGGCGAAGATAATCGGCTGGGTTGGCGATCTCGTACCCTACCAGATCACCGCCGTATTTGCCGCTTCGCGCATCATTTCCGGCCGGGCACAGGATGTGGGGGCCTTCGCGCGGGCCTATCAGCGCGGCGTGGCGGAATTCCGCGCCGCTTTCCTGCTGCCCAACCCGGTCGAGACGGATCGTGCCATTGCCGATATCAAGAAATACGTCTTCACCGGCGATCCGGACGGGGCGCGCAAAATCCGGGGTGGCGTCGGCTGGTACGATGAAGGTGCGGGCCTCGACGTCGCCGATGTCACCACCCAGATCCGCTGGTTTACCGAGCAGGGGCTGGTGAAAGTTGCGGTCGATCCGGCCGAGGTGATCGATACGCGCTTCATCCCGCCGCTGCGCCAATCCTGATCGGTCAATCGAAGACGGGGCGCGCATGGGCGAGGGGAGCCGGGTCGGCCTGGCACTGACCGGTATCAGCCACCGCTACCGTGCGCTCCAGGTGCTGGAGAATGTGTCCCTGACCGTCGCGCCGGGCGAGGTCACGGTGCTGATCGGCCCGTCGGGCTGCGGCAAGTCCACTCTACTCTCGATTGCCGGCGGGCTGCTCAAGCCGGATGCCGGGCGCGTGGAGTGGGAGGGCGTGCTGGCGCCGGACTGCCTCAATCCCTTCGCCACTGTCTTTCAGGATTTTGCCCTGCTGCCTTGGCGCAGCGTGGCCGGGAATATCGGCCTCGCGCTGGAGCATACGGAGCTGACCAAGCCGAAGCGGGCGGTGCGGATCGCCGAGGTGCTGGAGTTGACCGGGCTTGCCGATTTTGCCCGTGCCTGGCCGCGCCAGCTCTCCGGCGGGATGCGCCAGCGAGTCGGCATTGCCCGCGCGCTCGCTGTCCGCCCCGCCATCATGCTGATGGACGAGCCGCTGTCGGCGCTGGATGCCCAGACCCGTGCCCTGTTGCTCGACGAATTCGCCGCCCTGATCGCGCGGGCCGGGACCACCACGCTTTATGTGACGCACAACCTGGCCGAGGCGGTGCGGCTGGGCCATCAGATCGTCGTGTTGTCGCGGCGGCCGGGACGGGTTCGGGCTATCGAGCGGATCGATCTGCCGCTGGGCGACCGCTCGCCCGAGGATTCGGACCTCCGCGCCATCGAATCGCGCCTCTGGGCGATGATCCGCGACGAGGCTTCTGCCGCCGAGAAGGAGGCCGGGCATGACCACGCCTGACCCGCACGCGCCGGTGCAGCTCTCCGGCCCGGTGCCGTTTCGCGCCGGCGGGTTTGCCCCGCGCGTGATTCCGCTGGCCGGTGCGGCGACGCTGATCGGCCTGATCGCGCTCTGGCAGGCCGGGGCCATGGCGGGTCTGATCGACACGCTTTTCCTGCCGCCGCCTTTTGCCATCGCGACCGCCTTGTGGAACCTCGCGGTGAGCGGCGAACTCTGGAAGCATTTCAGCGCCTCGCTGATGCGGCTGGCCATTGGCTGGAGCGCGGGCACGGTGGCGGGGCTGGCGCTTGGCTTGGCAGTTGGGCTGACCACGATTCTGCGCTCACCGGGCATGGCGGTGGTCTCGGCCCTGTTTCCGATCCCGAAAATCGCGCTGGTGCCGCTCTTCATCATCTGGTTCGGCATTGGCGAGGGCTCCAAGGACATCACCCTGGCGTTTGGCGTGTTCTTCCCCACGGTGATCAATACGGCGGCCGGGGTGGATGCGGTACCGCGCAGCCTGATCCGCATGGGGCAGAGTTTCGGCCTGTCGCGCGCCGCCATCATCGCCAAGATTGTGCTGCCGGGGGCGCTGCCCTCGATCCTGGCGGGATTCCGCATCACTGCCGCGATCGCCATCATCCTGCTGGTCGCCGCCGAAATGATCGGCGCCGATCGGGGGATTGGCTCCTTCGTGCTGGCGGCGGGGAATCTCTACGACACCGACAATCTGATGGCCGGCATTGTGGTGCTCAGCCTGATGGGGCTGGCGGTGTCATTCGTTCTGGGGAGGCTGGAGAAGCGGTTGCTACGCTGGCGGTAAAGGCCGCCTCAGGCGCGGGCGATGGCGTCCGCACCGCGGCAATGATCTGCCATCTGGCGCATCAGGGGCAGCAGATAGTCCAGCCGGCGGCGAGTGGCGCCCTGCGGTAAGGGCAGGGCGGTGCCGTGGGTCGGTTCGGTCCAGGCATTCCAGGCGTCGCCGCTGATTGCCAGCAGGCTGCAACGCTCGTCATCGTCCATGCCGAGCAGGTCGGCCAGCAGGCGGAATTCGCTCATGCGGTCGGAAAAGCCGAGCAACCAATGGTCGCCAGCCATAAGCCGACCGTCAGTTTTGCCCGCCACCGTCTGGACCATGCGTCGACTCTCTCCCCTCGGCCTGCTTACGGCAGCCCGATGAACAAAGAATTAACGACGAATTAACGGCAGGTTCAAGCGCGAACTGAAGACCCGGATACCTCACACGAGGGAGGCATCCGGGTCATT
>CANJOG010000252.1 GCA_947475475.1 Acetobacteraceae bacterium | reverse complement strand
GTTTGAGTCGCTCGCTGGTAGCCGTGACCGGTTGCTTTATGCGCGTGCCGGCGAGCGGGCGGCGGAGGCTAGGCTGGCTGGGGGCAAGGCAACGCATGCGGAGACGGCCGACCGGCTGGAGAAGCAGTTCCTGTCCTGGCGTGGCGATGGCCGTGAGCTGCGTCTGCGCCAGCGGGCGTCGGATTTGCGCGCGGATGCGGGCCAGTGGCGCCCGGCGCTGCTGACGCTGCGCGAAGCGGCGGACGGTTTTCCGGATCAGGCACCGCAGCTGCGGGGGCGGATGGAGGCGGTCTTCATGCGTATGCTGGAGGCGGCGGACCAAGCTGATTCGATCGACTTTGTCGCCGGGCTTGTGGAGTTTGGTGATCTGCTCAAGGACGGACCGGAGACCGGACGTCTGGCGACGATGCTGGCGGACCGGCTGGCGCGGCTCGAACTGCCGGCGCGCGCCGCGCCGTTGCTGGAGACACTGATGAAGGCTGCCCATGCCGGCCCGGTGCAGGCCGGGTACGGGGTGCGGCTGGCGGAGATGCGGCTGGCGGAGATGCGGCTCGATTCTGGTGATGCGGAGGGTGCGCTGGCGGCTTTGGCGGCGTCGGGGGCGGAGGATCTGCCCGCTGAACTGGAGGAGAAACGGGCGCTGCTCTCCGCGCGCGCCTGGTCTGGGCGTGGCGATGGACGCCGGGCAGTGGAGATTCTGGCGGGCCTCCACACCGATGCGGCGATGTCGCTGAAGGCGGCGATGCTGGAAGCGGAGAAGAACTGGCCGGGTGCGCGTGACGCGCTGAGCGAGTTGGTGGGCATCCGGGTGCCTGAATCCGGGCCACTGGACGATACTCAGCAGAGCCTGGTACTGCGCCTCGCAAGTGCTGCGTCGCTTGCCGGCGATGCTGGGCGGCTCGCCGATCTGGCGCGTCGCGATGGCGGGCGGATGCAGGGCAAGTTCGGCGATACATTCCGGCTGCTAACCGGACCGGCCGTGCGCGGCATGCGCGATCTGCCCGCGGTGTCGCGTGATGTGGCGGCCCTGAAGAGCCTGGCTTCGGGTTTGGGTGCTCTGAGCGTCCGGTAAGTCGCTCTTGTGCCGAGGAAATCTGGACGATCTGGACTGAAGTCGGTGTTGCAACTCTGGTAGGCAATTTTCTGGCCCTGGGGGGGGCTAATTTCATTTGACCCCCGGGGCCGCTGACCCTAAACCCCGCTCCCTTGGCCGAAGGGGGCGATCCCGCCCAACAGGCTGTCTACTGGTTTGGGGGTAGCGTGATGAACGCACTTGCTCAACTGGGGATGGTCTCGGAAGTTCCGAGCGAGAACCAGACGATTGGCGGCTCCACCCTGGAGCAATCCGGGGAAGAGCAGAAGGACTATTACGTCGTCAAAGACGGCGTGAAGTTCGCCGGCACGCATTTGCTTGTCGATATCTGGGGGGCGTCGCGACTTGACGACCCGCAGCACATCGACAAGGCATTGTGCGAAGCCGCGATCGTGGCCGGCGCCACGATCCTGCACAGCCATTTTCACCATTTCACGCCGAATGGCGGCGTGTCTGGTGTGGTCGTGCTCGCGGAGAGCCATATCTCCATTCACACTTGGCCGGAACGCAACTACGCGGCAATCGACCTGTTCATGTGTGGCGATTGCGATCCAATGAAGTCCATCCCCACCATCCAGGCAGCCTTCACGCCGGAGCGGGTGCAGCTGGACGAACAGCGGCGCGGCATTATCGACTGATCCGGACTTCCCGATTGCGTTGGGAAGGCCCGGAATGCGAGTTCCGGGCCTTCTCGCGTTTTGGGGAGGCTTTCGATTGTTCCTGCTTCTAGCTGAGACGGATGGACCGCCATGGCAACCGATTCCTGGCTGAACGAGACCCTCTACCCCGAATGGGGCCAGCGCTTCATGGTCAAGCGCGAGCTGGCGCGCGTGCAGAGCGAATTCCAGGACATCGTGATGTTCGAGAGCTACACCCACGGGCGGGTGATGGTGCTCGATGGTGTCATCCAGATCACCGAGGGTGATGAATTCGTCTATCAGGAAATGCTGACGCATGTGCCGCTGCTGGCCCATGGCGAGGCCAAGCGCGTGCTCATCATCGGCGCCGGCGATGGCGGCGTGCTGCGCCGCGTGCTCCAGCACAACACCGTCGAGCGCGCCGTGATGGTGGAAATCGATGGCGAGGTGATCCGCCTCTCCAAGGAGTTCATGCCGAACATCGCAGGCGATGCCTGGAACGATCCGCGCGCCGAGGTGATTGTCGGTGATGGCATCGACCATGTGAAGAAGGCGGCCGATGGCAGCTACGATGTCATCATCGTGGACAGCACCGACCCGATAGGTGTGGGCGAGGTTCTGTTCACCGACGAGTTCTACGCCAACAGCGCCCGCATTCTGAGCGCGCGCGGCCTGATCGTGAACCAATGCGGCGTGCCCTTCATGCAGGCTGACGAGCTACGCGATACCAGCGCGCGCCGCCGCCAGTTCTTCCCGCATGTCGGCGCCTATGTCGCGGCCGTGCCCACCTATGTCGGGGGCTATATGACACTTGGCTTCGCCGCCAAGGAGGCCGGACTGGACCGGATCGACGTCGCCACGATCCGTGCGCGCGCCGAGGCCGCCGGGATTGCCGGGACGAAATACTGGACGCCGGAGATTCATACCGGCGCCTTCAATCTGCCGCCCTATATCGCGCAACACCTGCCGCGCTGAGCTGTCTGGGCCTGGCGCGTCCAGGCCCAGATGAGATAACGGCCGCTACCCGCCTCTCTGGTTCCGCTCGCGGCTGGTCGCCCCCCCGGTGATCGGCCTGGGAGAAAGCTCCCGTCGGAACGCGGAAGGCTTGGGTGGCGGCCGTTTCGTTTTTTGGGCGTCTTGGCCGCCGTTTTTCAGCCGGGTGAAAACCCTTGCACCAGGCTGCCGGCGACCATGCGCCAGCCATCCACCAGCACGAAGAAGATCAGCTTGAACGGCAGCGCCACGGCGCTCGGTGGCAGCATCATCATGCCGAGCGATTGCAGGACGCTTGCCACCACCATGTCGATGACGAGGAAGGGCAAATAGAGCAGGAACCCGATCTCGAAGCCGCGGCGCAATTCGCCGATGATGAAGGCGGGCACCAGCGCGCGCCATTCGGTCTGGTCCGGGCCGGGGGCGGCGGGCAGGTGGCCGAGATCGAGGAAGAGTTGCAGATCGCCCTCGCGCACATTGGCGAGCATGAATTTGCGGAACGGTTCGGCGGTGGCGCGCAGCCCGTCCAGTTCGCTCAGGCTGCCCTGGCTGAGCGGTAGCAGGCCGGATTGCCAGGCCTGGTCGAGCACCGGTTGCATGACGAAATAAGTGAGGAACATCGCCAGCCCGATCAGCACCATGTTTGGCGGCGTGCCCTGCGCGCCGATGGCGCTGCGCAGGATGGACAACACGATGACGATGCGGGTGAAGGCGGTCAGCATCACCAGCACGCTTGGTGCGATCGAGAGAATTGTGATCAGCGCGGTGATCTGCACCAGCCGGCTGGTGGCGCCGGCGCTTCCCGCGGTGCCGAGATCGATATTCACCGATTGCGCGAGGGCGGGGTCTGCGCTGGCGAGTGTGGCGGCCAGCACCACGGTGATGAGGAGAAGGCGGCTCATGGTGCCTCTCCCGCGCCGGGCGCTCCCGCGCCGGGACGCCCGATCACGACATCGGTGGTGCCGCCGGTGAGCAGCAGGAATTCGGCACCGTCGCAGCTTATCAAATGCAGGCGGCGGCGCTGGTCCAGCGCGATTGTTTCCGTGATTGCCAGCCTTGTGCCGGGGGTGCGCCGGCCAAGGCGTGGAATGGCGGCGAATCGGCGGGCGACGCGGCCTGAGAGCAGGATGACGGCGAGAACCGCGATGAGTGCGGCCCCGGCGGTCAGGAGAGATGAGATCGAGTCATGCATGGCGCGGATTTTTTCCGGGCTGGAGGAAGGCGGGGCTTGAGAGATACGTGTCAGGGCGGTGAGGAATCCGCTGCGACTGTGCTAGGCGCTGTCCGGCGGACGCAGTGTTCCAGCGAATCGAGCTGGTCGCGGATGGCGATGAGGCGGGGCAGCAAAGCGCGTCCGCAATGCAGTGGCAGGTCCAGCACCTTGGCGCAGGCAATGCCGAAGCCGCTGTCCAGGCCAGTCAGATCGAGGCTGCGCTCCACTTGGGTCAGGGCGCGGGCCACGGGCAATGTGCGTTCCAGGCCGCTGAGCAAGGTCTCGCAATGACGCTGCGCCGCGCTGTCGGCGAGGTCGGCGTGGATCAGCACAGGGAAGGGTG
>CANJOG010000251.1 GCA_947475475.1 Acetobacteraceae bacterium | reverse complement strand
GCCTGCGAAGCTGCGCCTGGCCTGGACGCCGCCTGGCTGAACTGCTGCCGGTCAGGCCACGCCCATCATCCGCAGCACCGCTCGATTGAGCCGGTGCCCCGGCACGCCAAGCGCATCGAGCACGACGGTGATATGGTCGCGCCCCTGTTCCTCACGATGCTCGACAACGGCGCCCGCCCGCGTGCAAAGCTGGGCGAATTCCCTGGTCTGGCCGAGAAACTCTTCCGTCTCGTCACCGCCGACCGTGGCAATCACCGGGCAGGCCGGGCTGTATTCCCGGCGTAGCGGGGAGAACAGTTTCACCTCGTCGCGTGTCAGCTTGATCTGCTCATTCATGGCGATCAGCCGGACCGGCTCCAGGTCATAGAGCCCGCTGATCGCGCAGGCCCCGGCAATCGCATCGGAGGCAAAGCCGCGCGCCCGCAGCCGGACGGCATCGATCAACTCGCCCACCAGATGTCCGCCCGCGGAATTGCCCGACACATGCAGCCGCTTCGCATCCAGCCCCAGCGCGCCCGCTTCACGGCCGAGAAACCGCAACGCTGCAAAACACGACGCGACAAGCTCTTCCATCCGCGCCTCAGGCATCAACGGATAATTGATCGCCGCCAGCGCCACGCCCGCCGGGACAAAGGCCGGTGCCAGGAAGCTGAAAAGATCCGCATCCAGAGAGCGCCAGAAGCCGCCATGGATGAACATCATCACCGGCCAGCCTGTGGCAGGCGGCGCGCCCGCCGGCGTGTAAAGATTGAGCGTCTCGCGCTCCGCCGGACCATAGCGCAGCCTGGCACAGGGAAATGCCCCGCGCGCCGCCTCGGCCGCTTGCGTGCGGCGTGCGAACAGGGCCTCCAGATCGGCAATCCGGCCGAGCGACATCTGCTCATCCAGGGCCGCCTGGTCGTAGTTCCGCCAGATACGCGCAGGATTTCCCGTCATTATGGCAACTCCGCTTCCGCCTCGATTTCGACCCGATACTCACCAACCAGACCGGCCACCGCGACCAACGTATTCACCGGCCTGATATCGCCAAAATACCGCCCATGCACCCGCGCCACCGCTTCCCAATCATTGATATCGGTGAGGAAAATCCGCGTGCGCACCACGTCTTCCAGACTACCACCAAGTGCCATGATACTCGCCGTGATCTTGTCGAGAATATACACTGCCTGCGCCGCCGCCTCACCCGGGGCGACCGAGAAGCCCTTGCCATGCGTCGCCGTCGTGCCGCTCACCACAATGCGCTTGCCGCGCCGCACCGCGCGCGAATAGCCGGCAAGCCCTTCCCACACACTGCCCGAGCCGACATTTTCCGCATCCGCGCGCCCCGCGACCGGCTCGGCGACAAACGCCTTTGGCACCGCTTTCAGATGATGTGACAGATCGCCCGACGCCGTCAGGAAAGGCGGCTTGCGATATTCATCGCCGCAATCCCCTGGCGGATTGCGCGATTGCGCAAAACCCGCCTCCAGCACGGCATAATCGTTATCGCTGAGCGCAAAGGAGAAGGCGCGCAGATTATCTGCCCGATGCTCCCGCTCGCCCAGCCGCGCGCCAACGATCACGCCGGCAACACATTCATGCTCCAGCACCCAGCGCGACGCCACATTGGAAAGCGACACGCCATGCCGCTTCGCCACCGTGTTCAGCGCGCCCAAAATCGCCTGCAACGCGCCCCAGCCGCCGATTGCATCGACGAAGCGGCGATATTTCATCTTGCTCCAGTCATCGATATCGCCAGCACCAGGCTCCGCCGCGCCGAGCCAGCGCTCGGAAATCAACCCGCCCGCCAGTGTTCCATAGGCGAGCAGCGCAATCCCATGCCGGTCACAGAAAGCCGCCATATCGCCAGCCGCGCGCCGGTCCAGCACCGAGAACGACACCTGGTTCGTATCAACGGCAATCTCGCAGCCAGCCAGCACGCGTAGATGATCGGTGTTAAAATTGGTCAGCCCCAGCGCGCCGATCACGCCCTCATCGCGCAGCACCGACAATTCCCGCATCGCATCCAGCCAGGCCGGATGCTCGTAGCTCCACCAATGAAACTGCAACAGATCGATGCGCGAGACACCCAGCCGCGTCAGCCGCTCCTCGATCCCCTTGCGCACAACCTCGCGCGTCATCGGTCCTGGCGACGGGCACCATTTGGTGAACACCGCGGGCCTCGCCGCCGGCGCCTCAGTCCCGGCGATCTGGAGAAACCGCCCGGCGATCAGCTCGGCGCTGCCATAATGGTCCGCCATGTCGAAACTATCGAACCCGGCCCGCGCATAGGCAGCCAGATCGCGCGCCGCCGCCTCCCGGTCCAGCGCCTGCCCGCCGCGCTCCTGATCGGCGACCTGCCAGAGACCCGTGACGATCCGGCTGATATCCAGCCCGGAGGCCAGGCGGTAACGTTCGGGAACGGCAAGGCTCATGCGCGCAATCTCCTGTGGTCCCGCACCCTAAGCCGAGCCTCCCGAAAGCGCCAAGACAAGCGCCAAGGTTGCCGCCCCCTCCCACCAGCGGTAAGCCTGCCCCAACAGTAAAGACCATGACGACCGGCGCCAGCCGGAGCCGCAGGAGGACCACCAGGATGGATTTCGAATACACGCCCAAGGTGCAGGAATTGCAGGCGCGCGTGCAGCGCTTCATGACGGACCACGTCATCCCCGCCGACGCCGAATGGCAGCGCATCGCCGAGGCCGGCGGCTACCCGCTCGCCGTCGTCGAGCCGCTCAAGGAACGCGCCAAGGCCGAGGGCCTGTGGAACATGTTCCTCCCGGGCCTGCACGACGATGAGCCCGGCACCCGCCTGACCAACCTGGAATACGCCCCGCTCGCCGAAATCATGGGCCGCATCCCCTGGGCCTCCGAAGTCTTCAACTGCAACGCGCCAGACACCGGCAATATGGAAGCGCTGCACATCTTCGCCACCCCGGAGCAGCGCCGCGACTGGCTGATGCCCCTGATGAACGGCAAGATCCGCTCCTGCGTCGCCATGACCGAGCCGGACACCTCGTCGTCGGACCCCACTAACCTGCAAACCCGCATCCGCCGCGAGGGTGACAGCTACGTCATCAACGGCCGCAAATGGTTCATCACCGGCGCCGCCCATCCCAACGCCTCGGTCTTCCTGGTCATGGGCCTGGCCGAAGAGCGGATGGACAATGCCGCGCATGACCGCCACTCCATCGTGCTGGTGCCCTTCAACACGCCGGGCGTGACCATCGTCCGCAATATCCCGATCATGGGCCACCACTCGCCGGACGGGCATTGCGAAATCCTGTTCCGCGATGTCCGCGTGCCCGCCACCAACCTGCTCGGCCAGGAGGGCGCGGCCTTCGCCCTGATGCAGGCCCGCCTCGGGCCAGGACGCATCCATCACTGCATGCGCACCATCGGCCAGTGCGAACTCGCCCTCGAGCTGATGTGCGACCGCGCCATGGAGCGCATGACTTTCGGCAAGCATCTGTCCGATTACGCCAATATCCAGGACTGGATTGCCGAAAGCCGCATCGAGATCGACCAGGCCCGCCTACTCGTCCTGCGCGCCGCCTGGGCGATGGACAAATACGGCAACAAGGCCGCCCGCACCGATGTCTCGGCGATCAAAGTCATGGCCGGCCGGCTGCAAACCCGGGTGCTCGACCGTGCCATCCAGGTCTTCGGCGCCGGCGGTCTGACGCCGGACTTCCCGCTCGCCTATCTCTGGACCTGGGGCCGCGCGCTGCGCTTCATCGACGGGCCGGACGAGGTGCATCTGCGCACTGTCGCCCGCACCGAGCTGAAGAAGCGCAAGGACGCCAAGCGGACCTGAGGCTCGCCTCCCCCCTCGCGGCTGGGCGCATGCGCGCCCAGCCATCCGATGTCTGCATATCGTTTCTAGATCAATATTAACTGCCTATTCAGTTCCGGCACGCCTCGCGATGTCGTAAGAGGCAAAAAATAGCTGACAAGGGCAACCATGCTGGAGCCGAAAGCATTGAAGGCGCGAATCCGCCGCCTGGAGCCGGGGAGCAACCGGAGCCGGCTGCTCGACGGCGCAGAGGGCCTGTTCGCAAGCCGCGGCTATTACGGCGTTTCGGTGCGCGACATCGCCCAGGAAGCAGGCGCTCCACTCGGGCTGGCCACCTATTATTTCCCCACCAAGGAAGAACTCTTCCGTCAGGTGATTCTCCGCCGCGCGGACGAGCTGGTGGAGGAAACCCTCGCGGCCATGCTGGCGCTGGAAAATTTCGGCACGCTGAGTATCGAAGCGTTACTCCGCGCCTACCTCTCCCCACTCTTCCGCCGCAGTATCGACGGCGG
>CANJOG010000250.1 GCA_947475475.1 Acetobacteraceae bacterium | reverse complement strand
GAGTTCGATTTCGTCATCATCGGCGGCGGCACGGCGGGCTGTGTGCTCGCCGCGCGGCTGTCCGAGAATGGCAAGAACTCGGTCTGCCTGCTCGAAGCCGGCGGCAAGGACGATAATTTCTTCATGAAGATGCCAGCCGGCTTCATGAAGACACTGTTCAATCCGGATGTGTCTTTCCAGATCAAGTTCGACCCCTGCGAGGGCACCGCCGGCCGCCAGATCGTCGCCGCCCAGGGCAAGGTGCTCGGCGGGTCGAGTTCCATCAACGGCATGGTGATCAATCGCGGCCAGGCCGCCGATTTCGATGGCTGGGCGCAGCTCGGCAATCGCGGCTGGTCCTATGCCGACGTGCTGCCATATTTCAAGAAATTCGAGCGCCGCATTGGTCCCGGCGATGATCGCTATCGTGGCCGCGAGGGGCCAATTCCGGTCACCAGCAATGGCTGGCAGCATCCGTTGCTCGATGCCTTCCGCGCCGGCGCGCTGGAAAATGGCGTGCCCTCCAACCCGGATCATAACGGCGCGCAGCAATTCGGCGTCAGCCGCTATCAGAACGCCATCTACAAGGCGCGGCGCGTCAGCACCGCGACGGCCTATCTGCATCCGGCCATGCGGCGGCCCAATCTTTCGGTGAAGCTGCACGCACCGGCCAGCCGCGTTCTGTTCGAGGGCAAGCGCGCCAGCGGTGTCGCCTATGTGCAGGATGGCGTGGAAAAACAGGTCTCCGCCCGCCGTGCTGTGATTCTTGCTGCCGGGGCCTTGCAGTCCCCTAAATTGCTCCAGCTTTCCGGCATCGGCCCAGAAGACGCGCTGCGCGCGCACGGCATTGATGTACGTGCCCATCTGCCCGGCGTGGGCCGCAATCTCTGTGATCACTTTGGCGCCCGCGTCGTCGCCCGCGTACAGAATACCGACAGCCTGAACAGCCGTGTCAAAGGCATCAATCTTGGCATCGAGGCGGTGAAATGGTTCTTCGGCCGGCAGTCCGCGCTCGGAAATTCTCCTGGTATGATACATGCCTTCTGCAAATCAGACCCGGCACTGGACAATCCGGATTTCTACATCGCCTTCATGCCGGCCAGCTTCAAAGCCGGCTATGTCGGCGTGCTCGATGATTTCCCCGGCATGACCAGCGGCGCCTCCGTATCGCGCCCGCGCAGCCGGGGCAGTGTGGAGATTGCCTCGGCCGATCCGCGCGCCAATCCCGTGGTGCGGCCGAATTATTTCAGCAACGAATACGACCAGCGCACCGGGGTTGCCGCCGTGCGCATGGTTCGCCTGATTTACCGCTCAAAAGCCATGGCGTCCTATCTGCACAGCGAGACGCTGCCGAGTGCCGATCTGGAAACCGATGACGAGATCATGGGATATCTGCGCAGCGGCGCCGGCACCGGCTATCACTATAACGGCACCGCCCGCATGGGTCCGGCGCATGATGCCGGCGCGGTGGTCGATGACCGGCTTGCCGTGCACGGGTTTGACGGGCTCTATGTCGTCGATGCCTCGGTCTTCCCACGGCCGATTTCGGCCAATACCATGGCCGGCGTCATCATGACCGCCGAGAAGACCGCCGATGCCCTGCTCGGCAAACCGCCTTTGCCCGCCACCGAATTCTGAGAGACCGTATCATGGACGAATTCGATTACGTGATCATCGGCGGTGGCACCGCCGCCTGCGTGCTGGCCTACCGGCTCTCGGAGGGTGACCGCAACACGGTGTGTGTGCTGGAGGCCGGGCCCAAGGACGACCATTTCACCATCCGCATACCGGCAGGCTTCATCAAGAACCTGTCCAACCCGCGCGTCTCTTTCCAGTATTTCCTTGAACCTTCGGAAGGGACGAATAACCGGCGCATCCAGATCGCGCAGGGGCGGATGCTCGGCGGCTCCTCCTCGCTGAACGGCATGATCTTCAATCGCGGCCAGGCGGCCGACTATAATTACTGGGCGCAACTCGGCAATCGCGGCTGGGGCTATGACGATGTGCTGCCTTATTTCAAGCGTTTCGAAAAGCGCGAAGGCCCCGGCGATGATCGCTTCCGCGGCCGCGACGGGTTGCTGGTCACCTGCAATTCCGCCTGGGACAATCCACTGATCGCCGCTTTCATGGAATCCGCTGCCGCCAATGGCGTGCCGAGGAACATGGACCATAATGGCGAGACGCAATTCGGCCATGGCTGGGTGCAGGCCGCCGTCGATAATACCAATCGCGCCAGCACCGCCCACGCGTTTTTGCGCCCGGCCGAGCGGCGTCAGTCCGTGACGGTGCGCACGGAGGCCACCGTCACCCGCATTGTGCTCGACGGCAAGCGCGCCACCGGCGTGGAATATCGCGCCGCCAACACGCCCGGCAGCGTCACCGTGCGGGCGCGGAAATCCGTGATACTCTCAGCCGGCGCGCTGAACGGGCCGAAATTGCTGCAACTCTCCGGCATTGGCCCGGCCGGCCTACTCAGCGAATTCGGCATTCCGGTGCAGCACGACCTGCCCGGCGTCGGCGAGAATCTCTCCGACCATTTCGGCTGCCGCGTCGTCGCCAAGATCAAGGGCGCGACCACGCTGAACGGCGTACTGCGCTTCCCGCGCCTGCAAATCGAGGCGCTGAAATGGGCGCTGAGCATGCCCAACCTGCTCAGCAATCCCGTGGGCTTGGTCAATGGCTTCGGCAAGAGCCATCCCGATCTCGACGAGCCGGATTTCTACTTCACCCTCGCCCCGGCCAGCTTCAAGGCCGGCTTTTTCGGGAAGCTGGACGACTATCCCGGCGTCACCTGCGCCGCCTCGCCGATGCGGCCGGAAAGCCGTGGCTATGTGCGCATCCAGTCCACCGACATCATGCAGCAGCCCATCATCCAGCCGAATTACCTCTCCACCGAAAATGACCGCCGCCTTGCCGTCCATGCCGCCAGCCAGGCCCGCAAGATGCTGCAAACCGGCGCCATGGCGCAGTATTTCGACGGCGACATCCTGCCTGGCCCGAACGTGCAGACCTATGACGAAATGCTCGATTTCGTCCGCTCCAATGCCATGAGCGGCTATCACTATGTCGGAACCTGCAAGATGGCGCCGGCAACCGATAAGATGGCGGTGGTCGATGACCGGCTCCGCGTGCACGGGCTGGAGGGTCTGCATATCGTCGATGCCTCGATCATCCCACGCGTGACATCCGCCAATACCTGCGTACCAACCATCATGGTTGCGGAAAAAGCATCCGACATGCTGCTTGGTAAACCGCCGCTGTCGCCCCTAATTTAACTCTCGGTAATGCCGCTATGCTGCCCATCGCTCGAGCTGATATAGGAATTTCAATCCAGGATAAGAATGGTAATCTGCATATAAGTTGCGATAAAAGCAGTCCCAATAGGACTTTGCTCGTGCACGTAAAAGACGTATGAGAGGGCGATTTTCGATTACAAACCTTGCATATATATCTACATCGAGCGCAGGAATTGCCGCGTATAGTTCGTCCGCGATTTCGACGACATACTCCCCTGCGAGAAGCACGACAAAAGGCACTACCCATGGCATGGGAGCGGGCAAAATGCATCTCAGCGCTGCCTGCCTAAGATAACCATCGGTGCTTCGCGTACGAAGGCACTCGATTGCCAGTTTAACTTCCATTGCTGTCATTCGGGAATTCGTAAGTTCTCGACGGAAATGGATTCGCACCGGAATTTTAACCTTGCTTCCCTGCACTATGACATCTGTTGTCCTGATGGGATAATTGACATCGATGGCCGGTGTGAGGATGTTCGCAGCATTTCGAGCTAAAAGTTGCACAGAAGTGGGAAATGCGGCCATAGCGAGGTCCGAAACTCCGACTGTTGCCATTGCATAGAAACTCCGGTTCGCCTCTACAATACCTGCTATTTATAAACCGTTCTACAATGATTAATTCGCTTTTCCTGATACATGAGGTAAATAGCCAGACGCACCAACTTTTGATGACACCTCACATCCGAATGCACCTTGCGGCGGAACACCCAATACGACCAGGCCGTGTACATCAGGATGTACGGGCAATAGCACCGCAGTGCCAACCAGCAAAAAAGTTTGTGTCGGCCGGTCGGAGGCCGCCTGCCACACCATCTTCCCAACAATTGCAAGAATGGTGGGCTGAAGCCCACCCTTGTAATAGCGGTGGTGTATATTTGTCTCGTTCCGAGAGGAGTGCCCAGCCCTGGGTGGCCACCCAGGGCTGGGCGGCTGGCGGCGGATCGAGCCCACCCTGAGCCCTTTTGAGGCTGCCTCGTAGCGTGATCGCGCCAGCGCCTTCATCGGACCCGGATGG
>CANJOG010000249.1 GCA_947475475.1 Acetobacteraceae bacterium | reverse complement strand
GCCTGCGACATGATGCTGACCGACGCACTGCCATAGCCCATATAGCCACTGGGGAAGCGGTCTCCCTTCGCCGCGACATAGGCCTCGAACACGGACTTGGCGAGCGGATCGTCCGGATACAGGCCGTAATACCAGATCACCATCGACCAAAGGTTCGGCGGCAGGCGCTTCTTCAGTGTCTTGGCCACCGAAAAGTCGATGGTCTGATCGATAACACCCTTGATCTTGCCGTCGAGATTAAAGGCCTGCGCTTGCTGCCACAGTCCGAGCCCATCGGCGCCGAGCACCATATTGTAGATGCCTTCGATATTGGAATTGGCCAATTGCGAAAGCTGGGCGCGGAAATCGGTAGTACCGAACTTGAACAGCATCGGATCGGCGAAATTGAGCTGCTTGCCTGACTTCGAATATTCCTCGCGGGCAAAGCGTTGGAAGCTCGAATAGGTTTCAACGTAGGCTTGCGCCTCAGAAATCAGCCCGCCCCATTGCGTGACATTCGGCAGTTTCTGCGCGGCCAGTTGGCTCATGGCGCGCGACCGCTGATAGTCGTTTTCCACGCCCGGGAAGAAATACGGGGTGAAATTCTCGTTGGTCAGCGCCATGCTGGTGCCGCCGGTCGCCAGCAGCACGGTCTTGGTCTCGTTGAGCACCGGCAGCGTCGCCAGCATGCTCGGCGAAATGATGAGGCCCGAAATGAAACGATGGCCATTGGCGATGACTTCGCGGGCGGCGGCGACGGCATCGTTCGGGCGGCCCTTGTCGTCGATGAAGAACGGTTCAAGCGTCCGCCCGCCCACGCCGCCATTCTTGTTGAGAACCTGTGCCGTCAACTCGGCGCCGAGTTTGACTGACTCGCCAATAATCGCAATTGGGCCGCTCAACGGCGTCAGGATTGGCAGGCGCAACGGCCCTGATTGGGCGAGTGTCCTTCGGGATTTCAAACCACCATAGGCTGCGGCGGCTCCAGCGGTGGCTCCCGTGAGAAGCCGGCGACGTGAAATCGTCATCTAATCCTCCATTTTCCTTTCCACACCGCATGTCACCTGCAAGTGCGAATTAAAGAAAGAATTACCCGATTCAGGTAATTCCGCAATGGACGCGGCGCGAATTCGGTGCGTATACGGCGACTCAAATAGCTCGAATTCGCGCTTCAGCCGGACGTCCGAATTAAAAACCCATAGTAACATCAGCGCTGTCGGCCGTGTCAGACAGGGTGCCAGATCGGTGGGGCAATACTTACGCAACATTTGTTAATGTTGCCCCGTTATCGCCACAGACTAGCCACTTCTTGGCGCCCAACATGGCGTTGCTTTCGAAGGACCACATGGACGACTCTAAATTTCCCAAATCGAACCAGCCTGATCCGGCATTGGACCAGGATGAAGAAAAGATGCGCCGGGCGTTGGGGCTCGATGCGGGTGTCTCGCAGGTGCGATCGTCGGAAGTCAGCCCTTTCGGGAGGCCGGATGCCGGCCAGCCGGATATTGGCCAGAACGATTTTCGTCGTTCCGACCGCCAGGATTTTCAACGTCGGCGCGCTCCTCAATTTGGCGGCGGCTTTGCCCAGCAAGCACCGGCCGCGCCGCAATTCGGGCAGGGTGCATCTGCGTCCGGAACCCAGCACCGTCGCCGCTTTGTGCGTGATGGTGAAGTGCAGGTCACGGTCATCGGCTCTGGTGAGTCCACCCGCGCCGGTGCCGCCGGCGCAGCACCTGGGCACCGCCTCCAGGCCGCTGAAACTGCCCTCGCCGCGGAGCGGGCCGAGCGCGAGCGTCTTGAGCGCCTGGTGAGCGAGGCGCAGGCAAGCATCCATGAGCTGAAGACCAAGCTAGGCCATCAAAGCCTGGCGCATGACGATATCGTGCGCGGGCTGAAGCGAGACTTTGACGAGGCGCTGGACCAGGCGCGTCTTGCGACGGATACACTTCAAGCGCAGCTCGATACCGAGCGTGCCGCCAGGGCGCGGGCCGAACAGGCCCTGGTGCGCTTCCGGCCAGCTCCGATTGCGACGGTCGATGGGACTGAGATTGCCATACTGCCGCGTAAGCGTGGCCGGCCACGCAAGTTTCCGCTGCCGGTCCCGCAAGCTATCGTGGCGCCAGATCTGCTTTCGCTCGAGGCAGAGCCTGCTTTCGAAGAGGCTAAAGCTGTTCAGGTCGAAGTGGTGCGAGCCGTTCCAGTTCAGGCGGAGATCAAGCTTGAGCCGCGCCGGCGGGGTCGTCCGCCGGGAAGCGGGCGTAAAGCTGCCGCCGACAAACTTGCTGCCCCGAAGCCTGTGGTGGCCGTCGAGAAGAAGGCGCGGGTCGGCCGTCCGCCTAAGGCGGATAAGCCGGTGAAATGGTGGATCCGGACCGATGACGCCAAACCGGTCGTCGCAAAGCCGACACGCGGCAGGCCGCGCAAGCAACGCTGAGCGGGCCGAGTTGCGCACTTAGATGATCGGGCGATAGGTTCCGGCCGTCCTGCGTGTCCGGGAATTCGGGTGCGGTCAGGCGATGTGTGCAGCACAGGCTCAGCGGGGACTTATGGATCGTGTTTCGGAGCAGGGTGGCCGGGCTGGCTCGGGCGTCCAGCCGATCATTCCCGTCATCCTGTCGGGCGGCTCCGGCACACGGCTCTGGCCGTTGTCGCGCGAGAGTTTCCCGAAGCAATTCTGGAGCCTCGTCTCAGACGCGACGATGATCCAGGAAACGGCGCGGCGGGCGCAGGGGCCGCAATTTGCGCCGCCGATGGTGATCTGCAACAACGAGCATCGCTTTGTCGTCGCTGAGCAATTGCGCAATGCGGGCATTGGTGGCGCAACCATTCTGCTGGAACCAGTCGGACGCAACAGCGCGCCGGCGATTGCGGCGGCGGCGCTCATGGCCGCCGAGCACGACCCGGAATCGGTGCTCTGGATTATGGCTGCCGATGCGGCCATCTGCGATGTTCCGGCGCTGCATGAGGCATTATCCATCGCGGCGGCGGCTGCGCGTGCGGGTCACATCGTGACCTTCGGCATGGTTCCAGACCATCCGGCGACTGCCTTTGGCTATATCCAGCAAGGCGCAGCGCTTCCCGGTATCGACGGTGCCTTTACCGTCGCGCGCTTCATCGAAAAGCCGGACGAAACCCGTGCCACCGCCATGCTGCAGGAAGGCGGGCATTACTGGAATTCCGGCATGTTCGTCGCCACCGCGGCGACCTGGATCGCTGAACTTGCCGAACACGCGCCAGGTGTGCTGGACGGCGTGCGGGCCGGTGTGGCCGCCCGCACGCGCGATCTCGATTTTCAGCGGCTGGATCAGGCGGGTTTTGCACTCAGCCCGAGCATCAGCATCGACTATGCGGTGATCGAACATACCAGCCGCGCCGCGGTCGTACCGGCGCAGTTTGGCTGGTCCGATGTCGGAAGCTGGTCAACCTTGTGGGATATCGGCGCCAAGGACGCTGCCGGCAATGTCGCCAAGGGTGATGTCGTCTTTGAGGATTCCCGCAATTGCTATGTGCATAGCGAGGGAATGCTGACCGCCGTGCTGGGGCTGGACGATGTTGTGATCGTCTCCACCGATGATGCCGTGCTGGCCATGCCGCGATCCCGCGCCCAGGACGTCAAGCGGATCGTGGACCGGCTCAAAGCCACATCGCGCCGCGAGGCTGTGCAGCATCATCGAGTCTACCGGCCCTGGGGCTTCTATGAAAGCCTGATTGAAGGCGATCGCTTCCAAGTGAAGCGGATCGTAGTCAATCCCGGCGGCCGTCTGTCGCTGCAACGGCACTACCACCGCGCCGAGCATTGGGTGGTTGTCAGCGGCACCGCGCAGGTGACTCGCGATGCAACCGTCCAACTGCTGAACGAGAATGAGAGCATCTACATTCCACTCGGTGCCGTGCACCGTCTGGAAAATCCGGGCCGCATCCCTCTGACCCTCATCGAGGTTCAGTCAGGCTCATATGTCGGCGAAGACGACATTGTGCGGATCGAGGATACCTACAACCGGGGCTGAACCGGTTCAGGCCAGAACGCTGCGCGCCACGAGCGGGCGCGCAGCATAGTTCCAGATCAAATCAGCGTCGTCAGCGCGGCGTTATCGGCGCCAAGCGCCGGGCCGAGATTGCGAATGGATGTCTCGATGTCCGAGAAGCGCGGCACAATTCCCGGCATGTGCAGCACCTTGCCATCCTCGCCGCGGAACTCCACCAGGTTGGCGCGCGCCGCGATATGGGGATGCGCCAGGATATCATCGGTGGCAAAAATTGGCCCGACCACCACGTCTGCCTTGGCAGCTGTGTCCAGCACTTCCTGCGCGG
>CANJOG010000248.1 GCA_947475475.1 Acetobacteraceae bacterium | reverse complement strand
CGCGCCTCATCCATCGGCACGATGGCATGGCCAAACCGGCGTATGCCGCGCTTGTCCCCGATCGCCTGACGAAACGCCTGGCCGAGCACGATGCCGATATCCTCGGTCGTGTGATGCGCGTCGATATGCAGATCCCCCTCGGCCCTCACCGTGAGGTCAAACAGCCCGTGGCGGGAGAAGGCGGTCAGCATATGGTCCAGGAACCCGATTCCGGTGTCGATATCCGACTGGCCGGTGCCGTCCAGGTTCAGTTCCAGCTCGATCCGCGTCTCGGAGGTCTGGCGGGAGAGTGTGGCGATGCGCGACATGGTGAACCGCGATGTTGGGGCGCGTTTGCTACCATTGCGCGCGCCAGACAACAAATTGTTCAAGCCCTCCAGCCCCCTCGGTGGCGGCGTGGCAACCATGCCCCAGGCTCGCAGCGGCTCCCGCTTGCGTGGCGCGCCGCGATAGCCAAATACCGCTCCCATGCAGACATACTCATCCAATGGGGGCGCCCCCCATGATCCGATCGGCTGGCACGGCACCACCATCCTCTGCGTCCGGCGCGACGGGCGCGTGGCGATGGCGGGAGACGGCCAGGTCAGCCTTGGCCCCACCATCATCAAGGGCAATGCCCGCAAGGTCCGCCGCATCGGCAATGGCAAGGTTCTCGCCGGTTTCGCCGGTGCCACTGCCGACGCCTTCACCCTGCTCGAACGGCTCGAAGCCAAGCTGGAACGCTTCCCCAACCAGCTCGAACGCGCCTGCGTCGAACTCGCCAAGGACTGGCGGACGGATCGCTACCTGCGCCGGCTGGAAGCCATGATGGCCGTCGCCGATGCCGATCATTCCTACACGCTGACCGGCAATGGCGACGTGCTGGAGCCCGAGGACGGCATCATCGCCATCGGCTCAGGCGGCAATTACGCCCTCTCGGCCGCCCGCGCGCTCATGGAAGTCGATGGTTTCGGCGCCGAGGAAATCGCCCGCCGCGCCATGAAAATCGCCGGCGAGATCTGCGTCTATACGAATAAAAACGTCATCATCGAGACTCTGTAATGGACGTCCCCACCTACACCCCGCGCGAGATCGTCTCCGAGCTGGACCGTTTCATCGTCGGCCAGAATGACGCCAAGCGTGCCGTCGCCATCGCACTGCGCAACCGCTGGCGCCGTCAGCAATTGCCCGAGGCGATGCGCGAGGAAGTCGTGCCGAAGAACATCCTGATGATCGGCCCCACCGGCTGCGGCAAGACCGAAATCGCCCGGCGCCTGGCCAAGCTCGCCCAGGCGCCCTTCCTCAAGGTCGAGGCCACGAAATTCACCGAGGTCGGCTATGTCGGCCGCGACGTGGAAAGCATCGTGCGCGATCTCATCGAGGTCAGCATCACAATGCTGCGCGAAGCGAGCCGTAAGGAAGTTCAGGCCAAGGCCGAACTCGCCGCCGAGGAACGCCTGATCACCGCCCTGGTGGGCGAGGCCGCCGCCGCCGACACGCGCAGCAAGTTCCGCCACATGCTGCGCAGCGGCGAGCTTGAGGACCGCGAGATCGAGATCGCCATCGCCGAATCGGCCGGCATGCCGATCGGCCAGTTCGACATGCCCGGCATGCCGCCCGGCCAGGTGATCAATCTGGGCGACATGATGAAGGGCATGTTCGGCAAACAGGCCAAGACCCGCAAAATGACCATTGCCGCCGCCCGCACCGCTCTGGAGCGCGAGGAGGCCGACAAGCTGCTGGATAACGAGAACCTCACCCGTGAGGCCGTCTCGCATGCAGAGCAGAACGGCATCGTCTTCCTCGACGAAATCGACAAGATTTGCGCCCGCTCCAGCGAATCCGGCTTCCGGGGCGGCGATGTCTCGCGCGAGGGCGTCCAGCGCGACCTGCTGCCGCTGATCGAAGGCACCACGGTGAGCACGAAATACGGCCCGGTGAAAACCGACCATATTCTGTTCATCGCCAGCGGCGCCTTCCATCTCGCCAAGCCGTCCGACCTGCTGCCCGAACTGCAAGGCCGGTTGCCGATTAGGGTTGAATTGGCGCCGTTGAGCAGGGAAGACCTGCGCCGCATCCTCACCGAGCCGGAACACTCGCTGCTCAAGCAGTATTCCGCCTTGCTCGGCACTGAGGGCGTGACGCTCACCTTCACCGACGATGCGGTGGACGCCCTCTCCGACCTCGCCGCCGATATCAATGACCGTGTGGAGAATATCGGCGCCCGCCGCCTGGCGACGGTTATGGAAAGGCTGCTCGAAGAAATCAGCTTCACCGCCACCGACCGCAATGGCGATTCTGTCTCGGTCGACCGCGCCTATGTCGATGACCGCGTCGCCCCGCTCGCCCGGAAAGGCGATCTCTCCAGGTTTATTCTGTAACTTCCCCACCGCCGTCCGGTGCAATGCCCGCAGGGGTATTGCACCACCCGGCCCCCCTGGCCACCAACCTCCCCAAACGCCGCAAACGGTGCAATACCACCGCCATCGCACCCACCACGTCCGGACTCCCGCCGCATGACCATCGCCGCCCCTTTCCTCGCACCAGAGGAGCCGACCGCCGCCGAGGCCATCGCTGCGATTCGCGAAGAGTTGGATATTTTTGACGACTGGATGGATCGCTACGGCCATATCATCGAAATGGGCCGTAAACTGCCGCCGCTGCCGGCGGAATGGATGGACGACGCGCATCGCATCCCCGGCTGCCAGAGCAAAGTGTGGATGGAAGCCACCATCCAGGACGGGCGCATGTATCTCGCCGGCGCGTCCGATGCCGCGATTGTCGCCGGCCTGGTCGCCCTGCTGCTGCGCGTCTATTCCGGCCGCACACCGGCGGAAATCATCGCCACCGATCCGGTGTTTCTCAAGGAAATGGGATTGCTTGAGGCGCTGTCCACAAACCGTGGAAACGGCATCGCCTCAATGGCCCGCGCGGTGCGCGAGCGGGCGGCACACAGCCTCTGAGGGCTGCGCGTCAAGTCACCTCACGTCACGTCAGGGCGCGTTGCCGGCCATGCCTTCATCGGAAGCCACGGAAAGCTCCTGCGCCTCCAGCCCGGCGGAATTCTGCTTGTCGGTCTTGGACTTATCCAACGGCGCGGTATCGCTGGTAATGGGCGGCACAGGCGCTGCCGGAACATCCTGAATAATCGGTGATTTTTTCACGATCAATCTCCGTCTTGCTTCGCCGTTCCCGCCGACCGGGCGGATCGTCCCGGCCCCCCGCAATCACGCCACTCAATGCGTGACGTGATGCGTGGGCGCGCATACCCAACCGGATCAGGGAGTCTGGCTGCGCTCAGTCGTTGTCGTCGTTGTCGAGCCCATCATGGGGCGCATCGGTGTCGTGGTTTGCTCAGTCCTGGTCACGCTGGTGGTCGTTGGCGAGGACGAACAGCCCGCCAGAAATGCGGAACCCGCAATAGCGGCGATCCCGATGGCGAGCGAAAGTCTCGTATTATTCTTGATCATTGTCAGACTCCAATTTTGTGGCGTGCTTGCAAAATCAATGCGTGCGGGGAGGTCCAATACGCCAGACTGACCGGACTCACGGCCGGATAATTCAACGGATCGGAACATGCACTAGCGGGTCGTCGTCGATTCCGTGGTCTTCTTGGTCGTCACCAGATCGCCCGACGGGGTGATGGCAGAACCTGTCGTATAGGTCTGGGTCTTGTCGGTCACAGTGCCGTCAAACGATGTCTTGCTCTGCGTGGCGGTCGAACTCGTCACACCGACCATCGGCAGCACGGGGGCGATGACCACGACAGGCGGATTGGTCGTCGTCGTTGTCGTGCTGGACATCGAGGACTGGGCAAAGGCAACGCCGGTCATCATCGACAGGGCAAGCGGGATCGCGAGGAATGTCTTGATCATGGCTGTTCTCCTGAAATGGCAAAAAGCACGAAGACGTGCGTCTTCTTGTCAGGACAGATGTGCCTCCCCACCGCAAATGCGCAGCCTCGGGATGTACCTACTGAGAATCTGACGCCATGGAGTGCGGAGATAGCGTTCTCCGATTGGCCCCGGAAGGCGCATGCAGGGCCGCGCATCCTGGATTTCCCACCACATGACCAGTCCCGCCGCGAAAATCACCGATCAGATCAAAAGTCACGCCAAAAACCTGACCTTCTACCGTCGCGCCCTCTCCGGCGGCACCGCCGCCGCCCTGCTCTTCGCCGGCCTCTGCATCAGCTATCGCACCAATGACTGGACCTGGCTGGAAAGCTTTGGTCACACAATGACCATGGTCGGCATCGCCTCCTTCGCCTTCGGCCTCGAAAGCGACATCCGCCTGGCGGGCGAGAAACGCTTCGACCAACTCATCGAGGAAATCCGCAAACGCGATGCCCCAACCGG
>CANJOG010000247.1 GCA_947475475.1 Acetobacteraceae bacterium | reverse complement strand
GAGGATGGAGGCGATATTGATGATCGAGCCGCCCTTCTTGGCATCGGCCATGCGCTTGGCGGCCTCACGTCCCACCTGGAAGGCGCCGCGCAGATTCACATCGACCACCGAGTCCCATTCCGCGCCGGTGTGCTTGAGGAAGGGCTGGGTGACGGCGACGCCGGCATTGTTGATGAGGATATCGGCCGGGCCGAACGTCGCCGCCGCCGCATCCAGGGCTGCCGCGATCGATGCCTCGTCGGTGACATCCAGCACTGTGCCGAAGCCGCGGTCGCCCATCGCCGCGATTTCCGCGCTCGCCCGGCCGATCGAGCGCGCCGCGAGCGTCACAGACGCGCCGGCGGCATGCAGCACCTGGGCAAAATGCAGGCCGAGCCCGCCACTGGCGCCGGTCACGAAAGCCACCTTGCCGGTCAGATCGAACAGGTTCATCGCGCGTTTCCCTTGGTTTTCCTTGGTACAATAAAAAGGCCCCGGCCCGCCCCGGCAAGATGCCGGGAGAGGCCAGGGCCTGAAATCCAGCCGCGTATCAGACGCGTTCGTAAATAATCGCGATACCCTGTCCGCCACCGATGCACATAGTGGCCAGCGCATAACGCCCACCGGTGCGGTGCAGCTCGTAGATCGCCTTGGTCGAGATGATGGCACCCGTGGCGCCCACTGGATGGCCGAGCGAGATGCCGGAGCCGTTCGGATTCACCTTCTCCGGGTCCAGGCCGAGTTCCTTGGTCACGGCGCAGGCCTGGGCGGCGAAGGCCTCATTGGCCTCGATAATGTCGATATCGGAGAGCTTCAGGCCGGACTTTTCCAACAGCTTGCGCGTGGCCGGGACCGGGCCGATGCCCATATAGGCCGGATCGACACCCGCATGCGCCCAACCGACGACGCGCGCCAGCGGCTTCAGGCCCTTGGAGGCCACGGCCTTGCCGGTGGCGATCACCAGCGAGGCGGCGCCGTCATTGATGCCTGAGGCGTTGGCCGGAGTGACCGTGCCGCCTTCCTTCTTGAACACCGGACGCAGGCCAGCGGCCTCTTCGAGGCTGAAATCGTGGCGGACATGCTCGTCGGTGTCGAACACCACCGTTTTACCGCGCACCTTGCTCTCGATGGCGAGGATCTGGTCCTTGAAGCGGCCATCCTTGATGGCGTGAGAGGCGCGGGCATGGCTGGTCTGAGCCAGGCCATCCTGGTCGGCGCGGGTGATCTGGTAGCGTTCGGCAATATTCTCGGCCGTCACACCCATGTGGTAGCGGTGGAACGGGTCATTCAGGATGCCGACCAACGCATCGACCAGCACCGCATCGCCCAGCTTGGAGCCCCAGCGCATCGCCGGCGCATGGAAGGGCACGCGGGACATGCATTCCGCACCGCCGACCAGGGCCATGTCATATTCGTCCAGCATCATGCCCTGGGCCGCGGAAATCAGCGCCTGGATACCCGAGCCGCAGAGGCGGTTCACGGTGAGCGCCGGAACCTCAACAGGGACCTTGGCATTCACGCTGATGACGCGGGAGAGATAGGCATCTTCCGGCCCGGTCTGCGCCACCTGGCCATAGACCACATGCCCGATATCGGACGGCGCGACGCCAGCGCGGGTCATCGCCTCCTGGGCGGTGCGGGCACCAAGATCGGCCGGAGTGAAGTTCTTCAGCGCACCGCCGAAGGTTCCGATAGCCGTTCGAACGGCCGAGACGACGAAAACGTCTTCCATGTCAGCACTCCCGTTGCGCCGAGGCAGCACGCCGCGAAGGCGGGCGCGCCGCGGGTTCAATAGTGGGCAGGACACATAATGCCCGGCGCAGCACTTGCCCATCCCCATGCCAAGCTGCCCTGCTTTGCCGCCATGCGCATTGAATCCGGCGGACAGCCGCGCCTCCCGCTGGCCGTAGTCGGTACACCCCCGCATTGTCCCGGCGCGGGAATGCCGGTTTATACTGAGAAATTGCCCGGGCGCGCCGCCAGGGATAGGTGGACGTCCGAGGGGCCAATGGAAACATTCGATTATGTCATTGCCGGTGGCGGCACCGCTGCCTGCATTCTGGCCGCCCGCCTGACCGAGGATGGCACCACCACGGTCTGCCTGCTGGAGGCCGGCCCGCCCGACTCCAACCCCTATATCCGCATCCCCGCCGGCTTCATGAAGACGCTCTATAACCCGGCCGTCACCTGGAACCTCACCCACGAGCCCTGCGAGGGCACGGCGGGCCGGCGGGTCTATGCCGGCCAGGGCCGCACGCTCGGCGGATCGTCCAGCATCAATGGCATGATCTATAATCGCGGCCAGGCAGCCGATTACGATGGCTGGGCGCAGCGCGGCAATCGCGGCTGGGCCTATGCGGATATCCTGCCCTATTTCAAACGCACCGAACGCCGCATCGGCCCGGGTGGCGAAAAACCTGGCGATGACCGGCTGCGCGGTCGCGACGGTGCCCTGCCCGTCACCACCACGCGCTGGCAGCACCCTTTGCTGGACGCCTTTATCGCCGCTGCGGTGGAATCCGGCGTACCGCTGAACGAGGATTATAACGGCGCCGACCAGTTCGGCGTCTGCCGTGTGCAGAGCGCCATTCTGCTCGGCAAACGCTACAGCACGGCGACGGCCTTCCTACATCCGGCGCGCGGACGGGCCAATCTGTCGGTGCGCACCAATGCGCTGGTGACGCGCATCACGCTGGAGGGGCGACGCGCCACCGGACTGATCTATCGGCGCGACGATGGCAGCGTTGCGAGCCTCGCCGCCCGCCGCTCGGTGATTGTGTCCGCCGGCGCGCTCCATTCCCCCAAGTTGTTGCAGCTCTCCGGCATCGGCCCAGCCGATCTGCTGCGTGAACACGGTATCGCGGTGGCACATGATCTGCCCGGCGTGGGCAGCAATCTCGGCGATCATTACGGCGCCCGTGTCGTCGCCCGGGTGAAGAACACCGACAGTCTGAACAACCGGGTCAAGGGCGCGCGGCTGTTGTTCGAGGGCGTGAAATGGGCGCTCGGCCAGCCCTCCGCCCTGTCGAACTCGCCCGGCGTGATCCACGCTTTCTGCAAATCCGATCCCGGCCTGGATAATCCCGATCTCAACCTCACCTTCATGCCGGCCAGCTTCAAGGCCGGCGTGCTTGGCGTGCTGGACGATGTGGCGGGCATGACCTGTGCTGCCTCGATTTCCCGCCCCGAGAGCACCGGCACGGTGAGCATCGACTCTTCCAATCCGCTGGCGCCGCCTATCCTACGGCCGAACTACTTCTCCACCGAAAATGACCGCCGGCGCGGCGTGATCGGCGTGAAGACGGTGCGCCGCATCTTCCGCGCCGCCGCCTTCCGCGACTATCTCGACACCGAAACCCTGCCCGGCGCGGATGTCCGCACCGACGAAGACCTGCTCGCCTTCCTGCGCGGCAATGCCGGTTCCGGCTGGCATTATAACGGAACCTGCAAAATGGGGCCGGAGGGGGATGCGATGGCGGTGGTCAATGACCAGCTCGCCGTGCGCGGTATCGACGGGCTGCATATCGCCGATGCTTCGGTGATGCCCTGCACGCCGTCCGGCAATACCATGGCGCCGGTGATGATGATCGCCGAGAAGGCCGCCGACATGCTGCTCGGCAAGCAGGCTTTGCCGCGCGCCGAAATCTGAGTTTTGGCGCGCTCATTCTTCGCGGTCTGTCCATCGCGGCAGCCGCGCGCTATAGCCGGGCGCAGTGCGCATGTCTGGGGGGATTATGGAACGCTTCGACTATGTGATCGTGGGTGGTGGCACCGCCGCCTGCATCCTCGCCAATCGCCTCACCGAGGATGGCACCACCACTGTCTGCATGCTCGAAGCCGGCGTGCCCGATACCAGTATCTACATGAAAATCCCTGCGGGCTTCATGAAGACGCTGTTTAACCCGGTGGTCGCCTGGCAGATTTCCATGGAGGCATGCGAAGGCTCGGCTGGCCGCCGTGTTGTCGCCGCCCAGGGCAAGACGCTCGGCGGCGGCTCGTCAATCAATGGCATGATCTACAATCGCGGCCAGGCCGCCGATTACGACACCTGGGCGCAGCTCGGCAATAGCGGCTGGGGCTATCGCGACATCCTGCCCTATTACAAGCGCACCGAACGCCGTATCGTCCCCACCGGACAGATACCCGACGATCGCTACCGTGGGCGCGACGGCGCCCTCACCGTCACCACCTCGGGCTGGGGACATCCGCTGCTGACATCCTTCCTCGCCGCGGCCGAGGAAAATGGCGTGCCGCGCAACGATGATTACAATGGTGCGACGCAATTCGGCGCCGGGCGCTTCCAGAGCGCCATCAGCCCGATGCGCCGCCGCGTCTCCACCGCCACCGCCTTCCTGCGCCCG
>CANJOG010000246.1 GCA_947475475.1 Acetobacteraceae bacterium | reverse complement strand
GGGGGGGGGGGGGGGGGGGCCCCCCCCCCCCCCCGACGGCGCGCGCATCGGTCCCTGGTGCCATATCGGCCCCAATGCATCGATCGGCGCCAATGCCGAACTCGTCTCCCATGTCGTGGTCGACGGCCATACCAGCATCGGCGAAGGCGTCGTGCTCTACCCGTTCTGCACCGTCGGCTTGCCGCCGCAGGACATGAAATACAAGGGCGAGCCCACCCGGACCGAAATCGGCGCGCGCACCCAAATTCGCGAGCATTGCACCATCCATCGCGGCACCGTCACCGGCACCGGCATCACCCGCGTCGGCGCCGATTGCATGCTGATGGCCGTTGTCCATGTCGCGCATGACTGCAACGTTGGCAACAACGTCATCATCGCCACTAACGCCGTCATGGGTGGGCATGTGCAGATCGGCGACCACGCCGTGATCGGCGGCGCCGCCGCCCTGCACCAGTTCGTCCGCGTCGGCCGTGCCGCCATGATCGGCGGCGTCTCTGGCGTCGAGGGCGATGTGATCCCCTTCGGCAGCGTCATCGGCAATCGCGCCCGCCTGGCCGGGTTGAACATCATCGGCCTCAAGCGCCGCGGCTTCGACAAGACGCAGATCGCCAATCTCCGCCTCGCCTTCCGCCAGCTCTTCGCCCGCCACGGCGTCTTCGCCAAGCGGCTGGAGCATGTGCGCGCCACCTGGGGCAGCGATCCGCTGGTCGGCGAAATTCTCGCCTTCATCGACACCCCGTCCCGGCGCGGCCTGATCCGCTCGGCGGCCCGCTCTGGCGAGGATGATGGCGACGACTGAGTCAGCGCCCCGCCCGGCTCTGGGAATCCTGGCCGGCGGCGGCGTGCTCCCGGCCCAGTTGGCGGAGGCTGCCGATGCGGCCGGCCGCAAGCTCTTCATCATCGGCCTCGACGGCTTTGTCGATGCGCGCAGCATCGCCCAATGGCCGCATGAAATCCTCCGCCTCGGCGCCGCCGGCCGCATGCTCGCTTTGCTGCGGGCCCATCACTGCGGCGATATCGTCATGGCCGGTACGGTCCGCCGCCCCTCTTTCTTCGACCTGCGGCCCGATATCGAGGGCGCGCGCATCCTCGGCAAACTCGGCCGCGCCGCTTTCGCAGGCGATGACGGGCTGCTCGCCGCCCTGGTCCGTGTGCTCGGCGAGGAGGGTTTCCGCGTCATTGGCGTGCAGGACGTGCTCTCGGAGGCCTTGGCACCCACCGGCCTGCTCGGCCGCATCGGTGCCGACGCCCAGGCAATGAGCGACATCACCCGCGGCATCGCCGTCGCCCGCGCCCTTGGCACCGCCGATGTCGGCCAGGGCTGCGTCATCCAGCAAGGCCTGGTCCTCGCCGTCGAGGCTATCGAAGGCACGGATGCCATGATCGCCCGCGCCAGCAAGCTCCGCCGCGACGGGCCGGGCGGCGTGCTGGTCAAACTGGTCAAGCCAGGCCAGGACCGCCGCGCCGATTTGCCGACCATCGGCGCCAGGACGGTGCATGAAGCCGCCGCCGCCGGGCTGCGCGGCATCGCTTTCGAAGCTGGGGGCGCCCTGATTGTGGACCGCGCCGCATGCATCGCCGCCGCCGATGAGGCCGGCCTGTTCTTGCTTGGCGTCGATCCAACCCAATTCAGCTAATTCCCCGCCCTCTCCTGGAGACGTTGCATGACCAGTCCAGAGACAAAGCCGCGCCTGCTGCACACCATGCTGCGTGTGCGCAATCTCGATGCCAGCGTCGATTTCTACACCCGCGTGCTCGGCATGCAGGAACTCCGCCGCCGCGAGGTGCCGCAGGGCAAATACACCCTCTGCTTTGTCGGCTATGGCGACGAGAGTGAGGGCGCGGTCATCGAGCTGACCTATAACTGGGGCAAGGATGACGGCTACGATCTCGGCACCGGCTATGGCCATATCGCGCTCGGCGTGCCCGACGCCTACGCCACCTGCGCCTCGGTCCGCGATGCCGGCGGCAAGATCACCCGCGAGCCCGGCCCGGTGCAATTCGGCAGCACCGTCATCGCCTTCATCGAGGACCCGGACGGCTACAAGATCGAGCTGATCCAGCGGGGCTAGCAGCAACGTGACCCTGGCTGGCACGGCGGCTGGGCTGGCCGGCGGACTGGCCGACACCGCCTTGCAGGGCCTGGGCAAACGGCCGCGCACGCTGCGCATCGGCCTGACCGGCCTGGCCCGCGCCGGCAAGACCGCCCTGCTCACCTCGCTCGCCGCCAATCTGCTGGCACTCGGCGATGGCCAGCTGGTTCTACCTGCCTTGATCGACAAACTCGCTGGTCGGTCCTTCCGCGCCCGCCTCGCCCAGTCCGGCGCCGAAAGCCTGCCGCGCTTCGACGCGCTCGGCCATCTCGCCGCCATGATCGAGGACCCACCTCACTGGCCCAAGCGCACGGAGGCTGCGAGCCTCCTGGCGCTGGACCTGGCAATCGGCCGACAGGGGATCGCCGCCAATCTGCCGCCGCGCCGCATCCGCCTGGAAATCCTCGACTACCCGGGCGAATGGCTGCTCGACCTGCCGCTGCTGCGCCAGGATTTCGCCACATGGTCCCGCGCCGCCCTGGCCCGGCTGGAGGCACCCGAGGCCGCCGCCATCGCCCGCCCTTTCCTCGCCTTTGCCCACGCCCTGCCCGCCGGCGCCGAAGCCGATGAGGCCCTCGCCCGCCAGGGCCACCTGCTCTACCGCACCGCTTTGCACGCACTGCGCGACCAATGCGGCCTCTCTTTGCTGCAACCCGGCCGCTTCCTGATCCCGCGTGACGGCGCCGAGCCGCCCTGGATGCAGTTCTTCCCGCTGCATACCGGGGACGGACGCGGCGGGCTCACCCGGCTGCTCGCCCGCCGCTTCGACGCCTATACGGACGCCGCCCGCGCCGACCTCCTCGCCCCCGGTTTCGGCCAGATCGAGGGTCTGATGATCGCCGCCGACCTGCTCACCGCACTCGCCACAGGCCCCGCCGCCTTCGCCGATGCAAGCACCGCCCTGGCCGAAGCGGTAAACGCGCTACATTGGCGCCGCGATTGGGGCAGCACGCTCTCCGCCCTCGCCCGCTTCCGCCTGCCGCCACCACCGATCCGCCGCGTCGCCTTCGTCGCCACCAAGGCGGACCATGTAGCCGAGCGCCAGCGTGGCAATCTCGCCCGGCTGATGGGCACGCTGACCGCCACGCCGCAGGCCGCCGGCCTGCCCGTTCTCGCCACCGCGATTGCCGCCGTGCGTTGCACCGAGGATTTCATCTGGACCCTGGACGGCAAGCCCGTCTCCGCCGTGCGCGGCAGAATACCGAGTGCCGAAGGCGGACAGATCGCCCGCTCCTGGCCCGGCGAAGTGCCCGACAAGCCGCCCGGACCGGATTTCTTCGCCCATCCCTTCCTGCGCCTGCCCGATTTCGAGCCCGTGCGCCCCAGTAAAGGCGGCGGCGTCCCCCAGCTCGGCCTCGGCGCCCTGGCCGCTTTCCTGCTGGAGGATGTGCTGTGACGACCGAATCGCCCCCCATCCCCCCCAGTCTGGTCCGCCCGCGCATCGAACTGGAACCCGGCCCGGCCCTAAGGCTGGAGGAGGTGCTGCCAGTGCCCAACGCCGAGCCCGATCAGAGCCTGCCGTCACCCTGGCGCGGCCCGGCTTTGGCCATTGCCGGCATCGCCGCCATCCTGCTCGGCTTTGCTTTGGTCTGGGCCGCCGACCTCATCACCGGCCTGTTCGCCCGCGCCAGCCTGCTCGCCTGGCCCGCCACCGCATTGCTTGCCGCCGGTTTCGCCCTGATCCTCGCCGGTTTCTGGCGCGAATTGCGTGGTCTCGCTGGGTTGCGCCGTGTCGATACGCTGCGCACCGGACTCCAGTCGTCCGAGATCGGTGATGTCCGCCGCGCTGCCCGCTCCTGGCTTGCCGCCCTTCCCGCAAGCGCCGAGACCACCCGCCTCACCGCCGCAATCGACGCTACCGATGACCCCGAGGCCCTGCGGGCCCTGCTGGCCGCCGGCCCCGGCGCCGCGCTCACCACCCAGGCCGAGGCGCTCGGCCGCACCGCCGCCTGGCAGGTCGCCGCCATGATTGCCGCCACGCCTTCCCCCTCGCTTGATGCGCTGGTGGTAGGCTGGCGCGGCGTGCGGCTGGTGCGCCAGGTCGCCGCCCTGCATGGGATGCGACCTGGCCTCGCCGGTACGCTTGCGCTGATCCGCCGCACTGCCTTCGCCGCCGCATCGGTGGCGCTCACCGAAGCCGCGGTGAATGCGGCCAGCGCGGCCCTGCTCTCCAACCCGCTGCTCGACCGGGTACTCGGCGATGTCGCCGGCGCCGGCGTCGCGGCCCGCCGCATGGTGCTGCTCGCCCGCGCCGCCGCCC
>CANJOG010000245.1 GCA_947475475.1 Acetobacteraceae bacterium | reverse complement strand
GAACGAATTTGGCGACGCGGAAATTCTGGGTGCGGAGGGCGCGCGCATCCTCGACGAGTTCATCGGCGGTGCGGTCGGCGAAGAGGGCCGTGGCGTAGCATTCATGCGCGCTGCGATGCGGCAAGCCTCCCCACAACTCGCTGCAGCTCTTGCCGTCGCGATGGCCCGCGAGATCCCAGGCGGCCATGCTCCAGGCGGAGGCAGCATCTTTGGAGAGCGGATGAACTGTGCTGGCGGCGGCGCGGCGTTCGTCGATGCGTTCGATTTGCAGCATCGCATCGAGGCTGGGGCCGGCCTCGGCGAGCAGGGCGCGCGCTTCGCTGGCGACGGCGTCGCATTGATCGGGGAAGTTGAACCAGGAATAGCCCCAGCCTTCACGGCCATCGGGATCGGCGAGGCGGGTGATGAGAACATGCGAGAGGGACAGCGTCATGCCCTTGACCGCGTAACTGCGCGGCAGGGGCAGAGCGAGTGTCCAGAGATCGGCAGTCAGGTCGTTGGTGCGCATGTGTCCTCCCCGGTGGGGCTCTGCGCCCCTTGAAGGTGAAACTGACAGCGGCAGGGGGATGTGACAAGGCGGGGCGGTGGCGGGGTTATGCGCCGGCGCAATAAATGGCGAGTGATTCGCGCGCTGATTTTGCCAGGGTGAAGGACGCGTCTCTGTGAAGCCGTTCGGGATTTCCCACCATGGCGAGCGGCTGGCCTGGCGCGTCATCCTGGCGACTGTCGAGATGGGCACTGCCAGTGATGGAGTCGGCAACGATGCCTGCGGCGTCACCAAGTGTGATGGCCTCGCCAGTGCAGATATTGACCGCACCTTCGGCACTGGATGCGGTAAGTGCGGCAATGGCGCGTCCGGCCTCGCGCACATCCATCAGATCGCGGATGAGTTGGCCGTGGCGGCAGGTGGCGTGTTCGCCTCGGCGCAACGGTAGCAATAGCGAGGGGATCAGGCGGGCCGGGTGCTCGCCCTCGCCGTAGAGATGGAACAGGCGGCCCCACGCTACGCTCATGCCGGTCTGCGCCGCGTGGCTTTCCATTACGCGGCGGGTGGCGTCCTTGGCGGTGCCGTAGAGTGTGGTGGGGGCGAGCGGATCGGATTCGCGGCGGGGCGAGGCGCCGCCATCACTCCAGTCATATTCGGCACAGGTGCCGATGCCGACGAGGCGCTGTGTGCCGGTCTCGGCGGCTGCGCGGGCGAGGGTGAGGGTCGCGCCGACCCAGTCGAGATTGTCCGGCGTGGTCCAGAATTTTCCGTGCTCGACTGTCCAGGCGCAGTGGATGATGTGGGTGGGGCGGATGGCGGCGAGTGTTGTGCGGACGGCGTGCGGATCGAGTAGCGAGCCGTGCACGTCGCGGCGCCAGGGGTGCACGGTGAAGCCGATTGCGGCGAGAGCGGGGGCGACATTGCGGCCGACGAAGCCGGTGGCACCGGTGAGCAGGGCGATGCGGTTGCTCATTTTGAGAGTAACGGCCAGGCGAGATCGCGATCGCCGATGATTTCGGGGGTGGTGGGCCAGGCGATGCCGATGGCGGGATCGTCCCACCGCGCGCCGCGTGCGGAGTCCGGCGCATAGGGTGTGTCGATCATGTAGAGCAGATCGGCATTGTCGGTGAGTGTCAGCATGCCATGGGCGAAGCCGGCGGGGATGAACAGCGCCTTTCCGTCATTTGCGGCGAGTTCCACGCCGAACCAGCGCAGGCGGGTGGGCGAGCCCGAGCGCAGATCGACCGCGACATCGAAGATGCGGCCGGATGTGACGCGAACGAGTTTGGCTTCGGCGTGTGGTTCTTCCTGCCAATGCAGTCCGCGCAGCGTGTGGCGTGTGGTGTTGGAGGAAATGCTGATCTGGGATGGGGAGAAGTCGATATCGTGAGCAGCGAATTCGTCGCGGCAATACCAGCGGGCGAAGGCGCCGCGTGGATCGCGATGGGCGTCGGTGCGGAGAAGAGTGAGGCCGGGGATGGGTGTTTGAGAAAAGATCATGCTGCGGGCTCAATGATATGAGAGCGCGTGCTCGGCTTCGGCGATGGTGCGCGCCGCCATGTCTTCGCCACGTGTCCAGGCGGCATACCAGGCAGCGGTCGCTTCGATCGTGGCCTTCCGGTCGAAGCGCGACGCCCAGCCGAGTGTGGTGCAAGCGAGCGTCGGGTCGAGGGCGAGACGGCTGGCCTCGGGCTTGGCGTTGCCCACGAGGCCTTGGGTGAGGGTGAGGCCGAAAGCGCGCTCGAAACCGAGGACGAGGTCACGGACTGAAATCTCGTCCTTCTCGATCGGGCCGAAATTCAGCACCTGGGGAAAATCGCTGCTGGCGACGGCATGTTCCACCTGGAGCAGATAGCCGATGGCGACGTCCAGCACATGCTGCCAGGGGCGGGTCGCGCCGGGATGGCGGAGCAACAGCGTCTCGCCGCGTGCGACGGCGCGGACGATGTCGGGCACCAGGCGGCTGGGCGCGAAATCGCCGCCGCCGATGACATTGCCGGCGCGGGCGACAACCAGGCGCGGTAGGTCGCGCGCGTAGCTGGCGCGCCAGGAAGCGATGGCGATTTCAGCCGCGGCCTTCGACGCGCTATAGGGATCTTCGCCGCCGAGCGGATCGTCCTCGGCGAAGCGGCGGCCGTCATTGCGGTTGCGATAGACCTTGTCGGTGGTGACGAGGAGCGCGGCTTCGATACCCGCCACGCCGCGCATGGCTTGCAGAACGTTGATGGTGCCATCGCAATTAATAGCGAATGTGCCGGCGGGATCGTCATAGCCGGCGGGCACCAGCGCCTGTGCGGCGAGATGCAGCACGATGGAGGGGCGGGCGGTGCGGACGGCGTGGGCGATGGCGGCGGCATCACGCAAATCGGCGATGTGGTGCTCGGTGCCGGTGCGGTCGCCGAGAATGGTGAAGAGAGAGGTCTCGTCGCGTGGCGGCAGAGCGAGGCCAGTGACCTTGGCGCCGAGGCGATGCAATAGCAGCGACATCCAGGCGCCCTTGAAACCTGTGTGGCCGGTGAGCAGAACGCGGCGGCCTTGCCAGAAGGCGGGATCGGGGAGGCGCCCCGTCTTGTTGATCGTCTTGTTGATCGCCTGTGATGTCACCGCCATTTCTTCCAGGGAGCGTCACCGGAATTCCAGAGCCGTTCCAGCAGAGTGCGGTCACGCAGCGTGTCCATGGCCTGCCAGAATCCCGTGTGATCGAAGGCGCGCAAGGCGCCGTCGCGGGCCAGGCCTTCGAGCGGTTCTTTCTCCCAGATCGTGTCATCGCCCGCGATCCGGCCGATCACCTGTGGGGAGAGGACGAAGAAGCCGCCGCTGATGGTGCCGGCGGAATCGCCGGGCGGCTTTTCGCGGAATTCGCGCACGGTGTCGCCCTCACGCTCGAGTGACCCGAAGCGGCCGGCGGGCGTGACGGCGGTGACGGTGGCGAGCTGGCCATGGGCGGTGTGGAAGCGGCAGAGCGCGCCGATATCGAGATCGGAGAGGCCGTCGCCATAGGTCATGCAGAAGGCGTCCTCGCCGTCGAGATAGGGGGCAATGCGCTTGAGGCGGCCGCCGGTCTGGGTGAATTCGCCGGTATCGACCAGGGTGACGCGCCAGTCTTCGGCCGCGCTGCGGTGGTAGGTGAGCTCCCCGCGTGCCAGATCGACGGTGATGTCGGATTGGTGCAGGCGGTAATTGGCGAATTATTCCTTGATCTGCACGCCCTTGTAGCCAAGGCAGATGATGAAATCGGTGATGCCGTGGGCGGCATAGGATTTCATGATGTGCCAGAGGATCGGGCGGCCGCCGATTTCCACCATCGGCTTGGGGCGCATCACGGTCTCCTCGCTGAGTCGCGTGCCGAGACCGCCGGCGAGGATGACGGCTTTCATGGTGGCTCCTGTGGTCCTCTGGAATGTGACGGTCCGGATGGGTGGATCATCACTGCCGGGCGAGCGCCTTGAAGCCGGCGGAGAAGTAGGTGATGGCCTCGTCCAGCACTGTTGGCAGGTCCGAAGTACGGCAGGCACCGCCGGAATAGGCGTCGACCATGCCGCTTTCGAGCATCAGGTGCAGGACCGCAGCGTTCAGGAAATAGTCGGACCAGAAGATTGCGGTCTGCGGGCTGCCGGGCAGGCAGAGTTGAGCGAGGCGGAGGAATTCGGCGCGCTCCCGGTGGAATACTTCCAGCACAGGGAGGAGGAAGGTCTCGTCGCGATGGAGGTTCAGTGAGCGGCAGAGAAGCTGGACATAGTTCTTCCACCCAGGCCCGCCGTCGATACTGCGGCGGAAGAGTGGGGTGAGGTAGGCGCGGAGTAACGCTTCGATACTCAGCGTGCCGAAATTTTCCAGCGCCAGCATGGCGGCGAGGGTTTCCTCCACCAGCTCGTCCG
>CANJOG010000244.1 GCA_947475475.1 Acetobacteraceae bacterium | reverse complement strand
TCGGTCATGTCTCGGTGAAGAGCCACGCCAATGGTGCGAAGAATCCGAAGGCGCATTTGCGCAAGGCGGTCGATATCGACACGGTGTTGAACGCGCCGATGGTCGCCGAGCCGCTGGGGCTGTTCGATTGCTGCGGCGTCTCCGATGGCGCGGCCTGTGCCATTGTCACGACGCCGGAAATTGCCAAGGCGCTGGGGAAGACTGACATTATCTCGGTCAAGGCGCTGCAACTTGCCGGATCGAATGGCTGGGAAATGCAGGGTTCCGGCTGGGACGGCACCTATATGAACACCACGCGCATGGCGGCGAAGCGCGCCTATGAAGAGGCCGGAATTCGCGATCCGCGCGAAGAAATCAGCATGATCGAGGTGCATGATTGCTTCTCGATCACCGAACTGGTGACGATGGAAGATCTCTTCATCAGCCAGGAGGGCAATGCGCTGGTCGATGTGATGGACGGGTTCTACGACGCCGATGGCAAGGTTCCATGCCAGATCGATGGCGGGTTGAAATGCTTCGGCCATCCGATCGGTGCGTCGGGCTTACGGATGATCTATGAGATGTATCTGCAATTGCTTGGCCGCGCCGGGGATCGCCAGCTTGCCAATCCGCGCATCGGGCTCACGCATAATCTCGGCGGCATGCCGAATATGAGTGTCTGCGCGGTGTCGATCATCGGCCGTCACGGCGAATAAGGGGCGCGACATGTCCAGCCAGGCCGTCATTGTCGAGCGCCATGGCCGCGTTGCCGTATTGCGATTGAACCAGCCGGAATCGCGTAATGCCCTGAGTCCGCAGATCAAGGAAGGGCTCGAGACCAACGTCCCGCTGCTGCTGGCGGACCCGGATGTGCGCGTGGTGCTGATTACTGGTACGGATGGCGCCTTCTGCGCTGGCGGGGATTTGCGCACTATGCAAGGCGATCTGCGCGCGGTGGCGTCGCGCGCGCGGATGAAGGCAAGCCATTCCTGGGTTGGTGCTTTGCTGACCACCGACAAAATGGTGGTTACCGCCGTGAATGGCCCCGCCGCAGGGGCCGGGCTCGCGCTCGCATTGCTCGGCGATATCATCCTGGCGGCGGATGATGCGTATTTTCAGGCCGGTTTCACCGGCGTTGGCGTGGTGCCCGATTATGGTCTCGGCCTGACCCTGCCGCGCGCCGTCGGCGTTCCGCGCGCGAAAGACATGCTGTTGACCAATCGCAAGGTCGAAGCCGCCGAGGCATTTGCGATGGGATTGGTCACGCGGCTTGTGCCGGCGTCAGAGTTGCGCGATGCGGCACTCAAGCAGGCAGAACGGTTGGCCGGTGGTCCATCCTATGCGTTCGGTGCGACCAAAGGGCTGATCAATCGTGGCTTCGAGGATTCCATTGAGGCCTTCCTGGAGCGTGAAGCTTTCGCCCAGGGCGTGGCCTTCGAATCCGATGATCGCGCTGCGGGAGTGGATGCATTCCTGAACAAGAAGAGACCGGTCTTTGGTTGAGATGAGGCCGGAGGAAACGCAATGGAACTGAAATTCTCCAAGGAAGACCAGCGTTTCCGCGACGAGGTGCGGGGCTGGCTCTCCGACAATATTCCACGCGACAAGGCGCCGCCGCACGGGCCGGAAAAGCGTGCCTTCGATATGGCGTGGCAGAAGCGCCAATACGAAGGCGGTTGGGCCGGTGTGTCCTGGCCTTCGGAATATGGCGGGCGTGGCCTGACGATTACGCAACAGATGATCTGGTACGAAGAATATGCCCGCGTCGGCGCACCAGCGCCCGGCTGCATGTTTATCGCCCTGCATCATGCCGGCCCGACCGTGATTGCGCGCGGTAATGATGAGCAGAAGGCGTTTCATATCCCGAAAATCCTGAGCGGCGAGGCCAATTGGTGCCAGGGATTTTCCGAACCGTCATCGGGCTCCGATCTCGCCTCCATCCGCACGCGCGGTGTGGTGGACGGAGATGATCTCGTGGTGACGGGCCAGAAAATCTGGACCACCTGGGGCAATATCTCGGATTATCAGGAATTGCTCGTCCGCACAGATCCGAACGCGCCGCGGCATAAGGGCATCACCTGGATCATTGGCGATATGCGGCTGCCGGGCATTACCATCCAACCGATTTCGACCATGTCCGGCGTCCAGCATTTCTGCCAGGTTTTTTATGACGAAGTGCGCATCCCGCTGAAGAACGTGGTCGGCGGTCTGAACAATGGCTGGAGCGTGGCGATGTCCACGCTCGGCTTTGAGCGCGGCACCGCAATGGTCCCCTATCAGATGGAATTGCGCCGTCTGATCGACGAACTCTGCGAATTGGCGCGACACGTGCCGGCGCCCGATGGCGTGCGCATGGCAATCGAGGATGACGAGATTGCAAGCCGCCTCGGCGAGTTGCGCGCCGAAATCGCGGCGATGCGGGCCATGACCTATGCCTCGATCTCGCGTGCCCAGCGTGATCCAGTACCTGGACCCGAGGGCTCGATGATTTCACTTTATTGGGGCGAATTGCAGAAGAAAGTGACGCGTACTGCGGTGGATATTCTCGGCCCGGCAGGATTGGAACGCACTGGCGGCTATGGCGGCTGGACGCAACAATATCTTGCGGCCTTCAAGGACACGATTGCCGGCGGCACGGTGGAAATCCGCCGCAATGTGATTGGCGAACGCGTGCTCGGCCTGCCGCGCGCGAAGGGGGGCTAAGCACATGATCGACCTGCTTCCCAATGCGGACGAACAGGCGGTGCTGGATAATTTCCGCTCCGTGCTGAGGGCCGAGGCGCCGGTGTCACGTCTGCGCGAGGCCAGACCTGGCGATGCAACACTGTTGCCCCGCATGGTGGAACTTGGCTGGATTGGGCTGGGACTGTCTGAAGAGCATGGCGGCGTCGGCTATGGTATTGCCGAGGAAATGCTGCTCTTCCGCGAAGCCGGCCGGCATCTGGTCTCGCCGTTGTTGCTCGGTGCGGTGCTCGGTGCCCATGTGGCTGCCGAGGCCGGCGATGCCGACCTGGCCGGTGCGATCATTGCCGGCGAGAAATCCGTGGCGTTGCTGATCCGCAAGGACGCCAAGGGCGCGGTGCTGCGGCTCGATGGAGCGGCGGCGCCACTTGCCCTGGTGTGGGATGGCGCGGGCATGGCGCTTTATGACGAATCCGCACTCTCCGGAATCGAGGACGTTCCGGCGCTCGACAATTACGTCACGCTCGAACGCGCATCGCTCGCGGGGGCGCCGCTTCTGCATGTGACATCCACTCTGCCGGTGCGTGCGAAAATCCTCGTCTCCGCCATGCTTGTTGGCGTCGCCGAGTCGGCGCGCGACATGGCGGTGGACTACGCCAAATTGCGCGAGCAGTTCGGCCAGCCGATCGGTGCGTTCCAGGCGATCAAGCATTTCTGCGCCGATATGGCCGTGCGGGCCGAGGCCGCGCATTTCCAGACTCTGGTGGCTGGATTTGCACTGCATGAAAACCAGCCCGACGCTGCTTACCAGGCGAGTGCGGCGCGGATCGTCGCGGCGGATGCGGCGTTGCGCAATGGTGAGCGCAATATCCAGGTGCATGGCGGCATCGGCTATACCGAGGCGGCCGATCCGCAACTCTTCATCAAGCGCGCGCATCTGCTGGCCGAACTAGGTGGCGGCACGCGGCAGCATCAGCGCGATATCCTCACCGAGCAGGCGCCGGCGTGAGGGCGGAACAATGAGCATGATCGACCTTCCCGCCAAATTTGCCGACTATCTCAAGCTTGATCCAGACGAACCCACTTTCGAAGTGGCGACGGTCTGGCAGAAACGCCAGGTGCTGGTCGATATTGCCGACGGCATCGAGCGGCTTCTGGTCGAGGCGGGTGTTGCCAAGAATGCGCCGATTGGTCTGATCGCGCGTAACCGGGTGCCGCAAATCTCCGCGCTGATCGCGCTGATCGGCGCTGGGCGCGGCGTGGTGATGCTGCATGCCTATCAACCGCCTGCCGTGCTGGGCGAGGATTTCGCGCGCTCGCGATTTGCCGCGGTGATTGGCGATGCTGAGGACTGGGAAAAGCAGGAACTCCCAGCGGGTGCGCGCGCTGGCGGCACGGTCGGGCTGATGCTCACCCATGATGTAGCAACTCCTATTCGCTATGTGCCCGGCTTGGAGAAACTCGGTGCCGATCCGCATCACGGCATGGAGAAGGCCGGCATTGAGGTGCTGACCAGCGGCACGACCGGCCCGCCAAAGCGTGTGGCGTTGAGCTATGGCACGCTTGGCCAGTCGATCGGCGATGCGGCGGTGGCAACAGCCCAAGGCGGCGTGGCGGCAACGCCGGCGGAGAAGCCCTATCTGCAATTCTTCCCGCTCGGCAATATCAGCGGCATTTACGGTTTGCTGCTCGCTATTGCTGAAGGG
>CANJOG010000243.1 GCA_947475475.1 Acetobacteraceae bacterium | reverse complement strand
CTCGGTGACCGGGTCTTCATCACCGATCGGCCGGCCGGCAAGTCGGTCACATTTCGTGGCTTCAAGGAGCGTGTCGATCTGGTCGGCAAATCGCTGATCGCCCTTGGTGTGAAGAAGGGCGATCGCGTCGCCATGCTCGGCATGAACAGTGCCGACTGGGTGCTGATGCAATTCGCTGCCCCCACGATCGGTGCGATCTTCTGCAATCTCAATGCGGCCTTTCCGCAGGAGCAGCTCGCACGCATGATCGCGCATTGCGATCCTGCAGTTATCTTCTCCCAGCAGAGCTACTCGCGTAGCGCCTATTTCGACATGCTGCGCGCGATCCATACCGATCCCACACATTCCGCACGCAGCCGCACGCTCGTGGCGATGGAGGGCGAGGGAAGTGCTGACGGGCTGCTCGCCTGGGATGATTTCATCGCTCTTGGCACCAAGACCGATTCCGCGACGTTGGAGCAGCGCAAGGCCGAGGTCGATCCCGATGACGTCAACATCATGTGTTACACGGGCGGCACCTCAGGCGTGCTCAAGGGCGCGTTGCGGACGCATAATTCAGTCGTCAATGCGCCACGCCGCACAACGCTGATCGCCGGGCTGAACGAGACTTCCGTGGTCTGCACATCCTTCCTGTATTTCCATACGGCGGGCATGAATGGCGGCACTACGCTGGCGATGGTCTCCGGCGCGCGGCTTGTCGTCGCATCGAAATCCTTCGATGCCGACGCGGTGCTTGCCGCTTTCTACGAGGAAGGGGTGACGCATTATTCCGGCGTGCCGACCATGCTGAAAATTCTGCTCGATCATCCGGCCTTCGATGGCAGCAAGTTGAAGCTCCGCACTGTCACCACGGGCGCGGCCGGCTGCCCGCCGGAATTGATGCTCAGGACGCGGCGCGAGATGGGGGTGGATCTCTGCGTCGCCTATGGCGGCACCGAGCCTGGCACGCTCTGCATGACCGGGCCGGGCGATCCGGAAGAGAAGCAGATCAGCACCGTCGGTCGCATGGCCCAATATGTCGAGCTGAAGATCATAGAGCCGGAGACTGGCCAGATCGTCCCGCGTGGCATGTCGGGCGAAGTGTGTTCGCGCAGCATTTCGGGCCTGCGCGGCTACTATAATGCACCCGAACTGACCGCCTCGGTGCTCGATGCGCATGGATGGTATCATTCAGGCGATCTCGGCGTGATGGATGATGAGGGGTATCTGCGCATCATCGGCCGCATCGATGACATGATCATCCGCGGCGGTGAGAACATCCAGCCGATCGATGTCGAGAACCTGCTCAAGACCTGGCCGGGCGTGCACGACGTCAATGTCGTCGCGGTGCCGGATATCACCTATGGGCAGGAAGTCTGCGCCTGGATGATCATGGATGGGCCGCTCGATGAGCCGGCACTGCGCGCGTTCTGCAAGCAGAAGCTCGCCTATTACCAGGTGCCACGCTTCATCTTTGCCATCGATGCCTTCCCGCAGACGGGCGTGGGCAAGGTGGACCGCAACGCCCTGCGTCGCCTCGCCGAGGACCGCGCCAAGGCCATGCCGGGCTGAACGGCGACGCGCTGCTCAGCCAGCGGTGGTCGGCACCGGCTGGGCATCGCGCCGCAGCCGGTTCTCGCCGAGGAAGAGCAGGATCGGCGCGGCGATGAAAATCGAGGAGGAGGTGCCGACGACGATGCCGAACAGCATCACCCAGGCAAATCCCGAAATCGACGTGCCACCGAACAGAGCGAGCGGCAGCGCCGAGAGGAAGATGGTGCAGGAGGTGCCCAGCGTGCGGTTCAGCGTCTCGTTGATCGACAGATCGATCAATTGCCGCAACGGCATGGTTTTGTATTTGCGCAAATTCTCGCGCATCCGGTCATAGACCACCACCTTGTCATTGGTGGAATAGCCGATGATCGTCAGGATAGCGGCTACCATCACAAGGTCGAATTCCAGCCGCGTGATGACAAGAAATCCCACCGCCTTGGTCACGTCCAGGATTAGCGTCACCACCGCGCCGATGGCGAACTGCCATTCGAAACGGAACCAGATATAGACAAGGATCATCAGCAGGCTGATGCCCAGTGCCAGCAGCCCGTTGCGGAACAGTTCCTCAGAGACCGAGGCGCCGACCGCATCGGTGCGCACAACGCGCGCGCCGGGCATGCCCTGTTCGATAGACTGGCGCACGCGATTAGTCAGCGCCTGCGTCTCAGCTTCGCTCTTCTGCAGATCGAGCTTGACCGCAACGGTGGAGTCATCGCCGAAGCGCTGCAATCCGCCTTCGCCATGCGCACTACCGATCAGCGTGCGCAGCTTGCCGAAATCGGCCGGGCCGGGCGTGCGCACTTCCATGACGATGCCGCCGCGGAAATCGATGCCAAGATTGGGCCCCGGATAGAAGAACAGGATCAGCGAGGCAAGCGAGAGCACCGCCGAGACAATCAGGCCGGCATGCCGGCCCTTCATGAAGTTGATCTTGGTATTGTCGCGGACCAGGCGGAAGCTTGGACGGTAGAACATGTGCTTTCTCCCCGTCAGACCGGCAACGCTTGCGGCTTGGTGCGCACATACCAGCGCACCATCAGCAAGCGGGCGAACATTGTCGCCGTGAACATGGTTGTGATGATGCCGACGGTGATCGTCACCGCGAAGCCGCGCACCGGGCCGGAGCCCCAGACGAACAGCATGATATGGCTGAGCAGCGTGGTCATGTTGGAATCGATGATGGTGGCAAAGGCGCGGCGGAAGCCCATTTCCATCGCATTGAGCGGCGATCGCCCATTATGTACTTCTTCGCGGATGCGCTCGTTGATCAGGATATTGGCGTCCACCGCCATGCCCAGCGTGAGCAGGATGCCCGCCATGCCCGGCAAAGTGAGTGTCGCTTCCAGCAGCGACAGGATCGCCACCATGAGCAACAGATTGGCGACGAGAGCGATATTCGCATACCAGCCGAACAGGCCATAGAAGAAGGCCATGTAGCCAATCACCAGCAGGAAGCCGACGCCGAGCGCGATCGCACCTGCGCGGATCGAGTCCGCCCCGAGTTCCGGCCCGACGCTGCGTTCCTCCACCACGGTGAGCGGCGCGGGCAGGGCGCCGGCGCGCAGCAGCACGCCGAGATCGGTCGCCGATTTAGCGTCGAAGTTGCCCGAGATCTGGCCGCGTCCGCCGAGAATGGCCTCACGGATAACGGGGGCGCTGATCACCCGGTCATCGAGCACGATGGCGAATTGATGCCCGACATTGGCGCGCGAGATATCGGCGAAGCGCCGTGTGCCGACCGAGTCGAAGGAGAAATTCACGATCCAGCGGCCGGTCTGGCTATCCTGCCCGGCCGAGGCATTGGTCAGATTGGCGCCATCGACATCGACGCGCCGGCGCACCGCGACCTTCTGGCCGGAATTATCGGTCATGGGCAGGAAATCCACGCCCGGCGGCGCGGGGGCGGCCAGGTTGGCGGACTCATCGACCAGGCGGAAGGTCATGCGCGCGGTCTTGCCGAGCAGTTCCTTGATCCGGTTGGGATCTTCCACGCCGGGCAGTTGCACCACGATGCGGGCATCGCCCTGGCGGGTAATCTGCGGATCGATCACGCCGGTCTCGTCGATGCGGCGGCGGACGATCTCGATGGATTGCTGCACAGCGCCGGTGGCGCGCGTGCGCAGCGCCTGTTCGGACAAAGCGAGCGTCAGCACGCCCTCATTGACGGCGACGGTGTAGTCATTGGCGTCATTGCTCTTGGCCAGCTCGTTCAGCGCATTCTGCGCGGTGCCAAGCTGGCCCGGATCGCGCAGGCGGATGACGACGCGGTTGAGGCTCGGCTGCGGCGTCAGGGCCGTGTACTGCACCCGGGCGCGGATCAGCGACTGGCGTGCCGCATCGGTCACGCTGTCCAGCCGTTCCTTGATGACGGCGGCCATATCGACTTCCAGCAGCAGGTAGGAGCCGCCGCGCAAATCGAGACCAAGCCGGACCGTGCGCCAGGGAACCCAGTCCGCCGGAGCGGGCAGGATATTGGGCAGGCTGAACAGGAAGCCGAGCACGCAGGCACCGACCACGAGAAAGGTCTTCAGCCGGCTGAAATACATCATGGCAGGATGACCATGTCTGGGTGCGAAGCCTCTCGGGACGGGCGCATCGCAAGCGAGGCGGGAATCGGCCACCCTCGTCCCAGGCGGGCGGCGGCGGAACATGCCGGGAGGCAAGGGGGGATGCAAGGGTTGTTGGTCGAACTGGGGCCAAGCCCGTCCTGGAACAGGCTTCATGACGATGCGTACGGGTGCAAGAATGGCGGCGGATTGGCCAAGCGCAAGGCGCCCTGCTAGAGCGAGCCCCGTTCAGGTTGGCCCAGGTCGCGGCATGTCAATTCCAGGCCGGTT
>CANJOG010000242.1 GCA_947475475.1 Acetobacteraceae bacterium | reverse complement strand
TGAAATACATCATGGCAGGATGACCATGTCTGGTTGGTGAGCCTTTGAGGACGTGCCGCATCGGATACGGCGGGAATCGGTGCCGCCCCGTCCTGGGCCGGCGGCGGCGGAACATGCCGGGAGGCAAGGGGGGATGCAAGGGCAGATGCCCAGAACGGTCCCGCCATGAAACAGCCTTCATCCGGAGGCAATGAAGCCAGCGCCGGAAATTCATGGCTTTGCGCGCCGGATTGCCCAACTTCGCGCTGCCCTGCTAGTCCGGCCACGCCGGCACGGCAGAGTGGCGGCGGATCGAGGATCATATGACGGATCGCTTGCGGGTTGGCGTCATTGGCGCCGGACATTTCGGCCGCTTCCATATTCTCAAGGTTGCCGCCAGCGAACGCGCCGCCCTTGCCGGCATCGCCGACCCCAATGCGGCCCGCGCCGGCGAAGTGGCCGCCGAGGTCGGCACGCAGGTGCTGCCCGTGGCCGAGCTGATCGCCGTCAGCGACGCCATCATCATCGCCGCCCCGGCCGAGGCGCATTTCCCGCTCGCCCGCCAGGCGATGCTGGAAGGCAAGCATGTGCTGATCGAAAAACCCATCGCCGCCACGCTGGAAGAGGCGCGCGAACTCGCCCGGCTTGCGTCCGAGAAGGCGTTGGTTCTTCAGGTCGGCCATCTGGAACGCTTCTCCTCCGCCTTCGCCGCCGTCTCCGCCAATATGGGCCGCCCGCTCTACATCGAGGCCACCCGCATCGCGCCGTTCAAGCCGCGCGGCACCGACGTCTCGGTCATTCTCGACATCATGATCCACGACCTCGACCTCGTGCTGGCCCTGCTCGATGCCCCGCTGGAGAGCGTGGACGCGGTGGGCGCGGCGGTGGCCAGCGAGCATGAGGATATCGCCAGCGCGCGCCTGCATTTCGCCACCGGCGCGGTCGCCACGCTGACGGCCAGCCGCATCGCCATGAAGACCGAGCGCAAGATGCGCGTCTTTGCCCAGGACTCCTTTCTCTCGGTCGATTTCGCCAATCGCAAATTGTTCCAGGTGGCCCGGGGCGAGGGCACGCCGATCCCGACCAATCCCGGCTTCGGCCTGAGGGAATTCTCATGGACCGACCATGACAACCTGGCCGCCGAGCATGCCGCCTTCATCGCCTCAGTGGCCGATGGCGCGCCGGTTCTGGTCGATGCGGCGGCTGGCACGCGCGCCCTCTCGGCGGCACTCGATGTTGCCCGCTCGATGCAGCAACGCCGCGCCCGGATGATCGCCTCGGGCCTGTTGCGGCTCTGAGAATCGTAGCCCGGATGGAGCGCAAAGCGCGCAATCCGGGTTTAACGGCGGAACGGTCCACGCCAATCCCCGGATTACGATCCGCTCCATCCGGGCTATGCGGTTCCTACCGCGCGTCGAGCAATTCCAGCACCGCCCGCGCCGCCTCCTCGGAGGGCAGGCCGGCGGCCGGGCGCAGGCTGCGCAGGATCGGCACAAAGGCGGCGCGCTGGGCGGCGGCGGAATCAGGATCGCTCAGCAGGGCGCCGAGCACGCCGGCCAGCTTCTCCGCGGTGCAATCCTGCTGGATCAATTCGGGCACCACCTCACGTCCGGCGAGCAGATTCACCAGCGAGGCGAATTTTACCTTGATCAGCCGCCGCGCGATCACCGCCGTCAGCGGATTGACCCGGTAGGCGACCGCCATCGGCACCCGCGCCAGGGCCAGTTCCAGCGACGAGGTGCCCGATTTGGTCAGCGCCGCATCGGCGGCGGCGAAACAGTCATGCTTGTCCTCCAGCGTGGAGACGATCACCGGCGGTGTTGTCCAGTTCCGGCAGGTCCGACGGATCTCGGCCTCCAGCCCCGGGGCGGCGGCGATGGCGACGCGCAGCTTCCGCTCGCCCAGGCTTGACTCTAGCAGGCGCACGGCAGCGCCAAAGACTGGCAGGTGGCGTTTCAGCTCGCCGCGCCGGCTGCCGGGCATGGCCAGCAGCACCGCCTCGCCATCGCCAATGCCGAAGCGGGCGCGGAAGCGGGCCGCATCGCCGCGATCGGCGCCGGATTCCAGCACCGGATGGCCGACGAAACGCGCGGCCAGACCGTGTCTGGCGAAGAATTCCGGCTCGAAGGGCAGCAGGCAGAGCAGCCGGTCCCACAGTCCTGGATAGGTCTTCACCCGCTTCTCCTTCCAGGCCCAGACCTGGGGGGCGACGTAATGCACGCGCTTGATGCCGAGCGGTGCGATCGCGCGCAGCACGCGAAGCGCGAAGCCGGGCGCATCGATCGTGATGACGACCGCGGGTTTGCGGGTGGTGATATCCGCGATGGTCTGGGCCAGCCGGGCGCGCAGGACGCGCAGGCGCGGGAGCACTTCGAGGAAGCCCATGACGGCGAGGTCATCGACCGGAAACAGGCTTTCCACACCAATCTCCGCCATGCGCGCGCCGCCAATGCCGGTGAAATCCAGCCCCGCATGGCGCGCCCGCATGGACGCAATCAACCGTGCGCCCAGCACGTCGCCACTGGCCTCGCCGGCAATCACATAAATCAGGTGGCGCTGCATCATTCCATTTATCCTACTGCATCATCAGCAGCGGCGCAGGCGGCACGGCATCCGGCCAGTCACGATGATTGCGCACCGCGCCACGCTCGCGCGCGGAATCCAGCAGGGAAAAATCGAGTGTGGCATAGACCCAGCCGGGCGTATCCATACGCCCGGCGGCAATCACCCCGTCATCGGGGAACAGCCCATCCACCGGTCCAAACAGCATGGCCCGGCCGCGGCTGACATCCAGCGCCGCGCAATGCGGTGCCTCTCCCACCGTGGGGGCGACGGCGACATAGCACTGGTTCTCCAGCGCCCTGGCGCGGGCCGAGAGTGACACACGATGAAAGCCAGCCAGGGTGTCTGTGCAGGAGGGCACCAGGATCAGACGCGCCCCGGCCGTCACCTGCGCCCGCACAAGGGTGGGGAATTCCACGTCGTAGCAGATCGCCACCCCGATGCGGCCCCAGACGGTTTCCACCACCCCGGAGGAGACGCCGGCATCGACATGCCACTCCTCGGTCTCGAAGCGGGTCATGCAGCGCTTGTCCTGGAAGGCGATCCGCCCGTCCGGGGCAATGATCGGCGCCCGGTTGATCACCTTGCCGCCCAGGCGCACGGGCAGGCTGCCGGGAACCAGCCAGACGCCGTATCGGAGTGCCGCGTTGCGCATGGCATGCAGCAGGACCGGAGTCAGGTCGCATGCGCGCGCCAGCTCGGCCTTCAGATCCGGCTGGGTTGCCCCGGCGGCGGCGGCTTCCAGCGCCGCATACTCGGGCATGACCAGGAATTCGGCGCCATTGCCTGCCGCTTCTGCCACCAGCCGGTCGAGCTTGGCTTCCCATGCCCCGACATCGGCCAGATTCTCGATGCCGTATTGCAGCAGCGCGAGATGCATCAGCCTTGCCCGCCCTGTTTGAGCCTGTCCGGCGCGGAACTGCGCAGATCACGCCACCAGAAATCCATCTCATGGGTGACCGGCGACTCGCCACCGATATCCTTCCAGCGCATCAGTGCGACGACGCCGGGAAGCCGGGCATAACCGCGATGGGTCCAGAATTCGTCCAGCTTCACGGCATTTGCAGGGCGGAGCGGATGATCGTCCGGCCGACGCACCGCACAGAAAGTCGCTGCCGTGCAGCCCAGCGCGCGCGCATGCGCCTCGCGGGCGGCGAAGAAGGCGACACCGATGCCCTGGCCGCGGTACCGGGCGAGCAGCACGGATTCGCCGAAATAGCAGATGCCGGACGTGTCCATGCCGATGGCGGTGAACGGGGCGCGCACGCTGTCGGATTCCGTGGTCAGGCGCGAGCAGGTGGCCGCCCCCACGATCTCGCCCCTAATCTCGCTATCCGTGATCCGCGCCAGAATGACGGCCTGGCCCGGAATGGCGAGGCGTTTGCGCAGATGGTCCGCCTCCTCGGCGATATCGCCGTCATACAGGTATGGCCATTCGCGAAACACCGCGACGCGCAGCCGCGCCAGCGCGGGCAGGGCGGCTTCCAGCGCCGCGCCCGTGCAGGTCTCGATCGCGAAACTGGGGTCGGTGCCGGTCACTTATCCCTCAAGGCACGCGGGCCTCAATATGTCACGCAATTGGTCCGGAAGCTGGCGATGCAATCCTGCTGCGCCATCCAGGCGGCGAAAAGCGGAAAGATTTTCCAGGCCGACACGCCGAGCAGGATCAGGCCCACAAGCACGATCGGCCCGAGCAGGTCCGGTCGCTGGCGCCCGGGTTTGGGAGTCTGCTCGCTCAGGCCAGGATTCCGCCATCGACCGGCAATGCCACGCCATTGACGAAGGAGGCGTCCGAGGAGAGCAGGAAGGCTGCCGCGGCGGCCACTTCCGAGG
>CANJOG010000241.1 GCA_947475475.1 Acetobacteraceae bacterium | reverse complement strand
TAGAGTAGCTCCGGATGGATGCCCTGGACGTGGTACGTCTCGTTGAAGGCATCAGCGGCGGCCTTCCAATTGCAGTCCCATTCGACCGTCCAGTCACGTGTCTGGATCATCCGCTCGAAGTGATACGAGTCGAGATGTTGCGGCATTTCGCCGAGGAAGTCGCGCAGCGGGCCGGCATCCTGGTCCATGCTGAACCAGACGAAGCTGCCCCAGGTGTCGCATGGCAACTCGACCAGCCCGCCGCTGCACGGTGCGCCTTGCGGGAAGGTCTCAATGTCGGGGATGCGGCGATATTTCCCGTCCAGCGCATATTCCCAATGATGGTACATGCACTTGAACGTCTCGCGATGGCCATACCCGCTCGGCGCCAGCAGATTCCCGCGATGCTGGCACACGTTATAGAAGGCGCGCACCTGGCCGCTCGGCTGGCGGATGACGAGGATCGATTGCTTGCCGATTTCGTGGACGTAGTAATCGCCAGGCTCGGGGATGCCATCTTCGCGGCACGCCATGAGCCAGACTTTCTTCCACATGCGCTCCCATTCGAGTTCCATGAACTCCTTGGAGGTGTAGCGCTCCTTGGCAATGACCCCATGGCCGAGCTTGGGGTCAGGGGCCTGCTCCGCCGGCGTGACCGTGTGGGCGCCCGGGCGAATTCTCTGAATGCGCATCGTGTTGCTCCTTAGAACTGGACGCGCTTGGTAAAGCCGCCATCGACGACGAGATTGACGCCGGTCACCCAGCTAGCCGCGGGGCTTGCAATGAAGGTGATGGCATTGGCCGCTTCGAGGTCAGTGCCGAGCCTGCGGCCCGGATGCTGGCTGGTCACGTTGCGGAAGCGCTTGGCATCCATCACGCGCATCATCTCCCAGGAACTGCCGGGAAAGAGCAGCGGGCCGGGCGAGACGCTGTTGACGCGAATGTTGGACCGCATGAGCTTCTGCGACAATTGAGCGGCGTGCGTCACGATGCCCGCCTTGATTGCGTTATAGGCGGCGGCCTCGGCCCCGGTTTCGACGGAAGCGACATCGCCGACAAAGACGATGGAGCCGGCATCGGACTTCTTCAAGGCCGGGGTGATGCGTTCGCAGCTGCGCACGGCCGACATCAGGTCGATGTCGAAGTTCTTTTTCCAGTTCAGCTCGCTGTCGACTCCGCCACCGCCGGAGACGTTCAGGATCAGGATGTCCACGCCGCCAAGTGCCGTCACCGCATCGTCCAGCCAGGCCAGCAGGGGCTCGGCGTCACGGGCGTTCAGCGCTGCGCCATGCGCCGTGACACCGGTCTTTCGAAGCGCGGCCAAGGCTGTCTCCAGCCGTGCCGGATCGCGGCCGCAGATCGAAAGATTGCAGCCTTCTTCGGCAAGACTCTGGGCGATCCGGAAGCCGATGCCCCGTGTTCCGCCGGTGATAATGGCGCGTTTGCCGCGTAGTCCGAGGTCCATTGTGCGTCCGACCAAATGCTTAGGGCCCGTAGTATACACGGGACGATGAGCGGGTATACAATCCTGCGAGGGGAGGGGCTAGGCTGTTCCTGAAGCCGGCCAAGCGGAACCCCGCTTGAAGAAGGATGTGCACATAGTGCCGATAGAAGATCGTCAGCGTCAAACCGTGCGCCCGTTGCAGGGCATCAAGGTCATCGACATGACGCGTGTGGTGGCTGGGCCCTTGGCTGGCCAGACCCTGGCTGATCTGGGCGCCGACGTTATCAAGATTGAGCGGCTGGGTGAAGGGGATGATATCCGCACCCTCGGTCCGCCGTGGTTGCAGGACGAGGAAGGTCACGAGAGCGACCACTCCACCTATTTTCTGGCGGTCAATCGCGGCAAGCGCTCGCTGGCGATCGATTTCACCAAGCCTGAGGGCGCGGCTGTGCTCCGCAAGCTGGTGGCGAAGGCCGATGTGCTGCTGGAGAATTTCCGCCCTGGGACGCTGGCCAAGTACGGCCTCGCCTATGAGCAGGTCAGTGAGACCAATCCCGGTATCGTCTATTGCTCGGTGACCGGCTTCGGCCATAGCGGCCCCTACTCGCCGCGCTCGGGCTATGACTATCTGGTCCAGGCGATGGGCGGTGGCATGTCGGTGACCGGCCATGCGGATGGCGAGCCTGGCGCGGGTCCGATGCGTGTCGGCGTGCCGCTCGCGGATTTCGCGGCGGGCAATAATGCGGCGTTGGGCATCTTGGCGGCCTTGCTGGCCCGGCATCAGACCGGGCGCGGCCAGCATGTCGATATCGCGCTGATGGATTCGCAGGTTGGCATGCTGCTGAACTCCTTCTCCGGCTGGCTGAACGGTCAGAAGCTGATCCCGCGCATGGGCAATGACCATGCGAGCGCGGTGCCCTATGGCGTGTTCCCCTGCTCGGATGGGTTCATTCTGATCTGCACCTTCAACGACCGCGAATTCGCGCGTCTGGCGGAGGCACTGGGCCACGCCGAGTGGCCGGCCGATCCGCGCTTCGCCCGCTCGCGCGATCGTGTGGTCAATCGGCGCACGCTGGTCGAGGCGATTTCGGACGTAACCAGCACGCTGACCCGTGAAGCGCTGATGGCGGTGATGGAAGAGGCGAAAATCTCCTGTGGCCCGATCAACACGATGAAGGAAGTCGAGATTGATCCGCAGGTGGCAGCCCGCGGCATGATCGTGGAGATGGATCATCCGGTGGCTGGCAAAATCCGCGTCGCCGGCAGCCCGCTGAAACTGTCTGACACGCCGGTGCAGTACAACCGCCGGCCACCGATGGTGGGCGAGCATTCGCTGGAAGTGCTCAGCGAACTTGGGCTTTCGGCTGAGGAGATCGCGGAGCTGAAGGCGCAGTCGATCGTCGAGGGCTGATCCTTTCGGACGTGCCGAAATGAAAAGGGCCTCACCGGGATGCCGGTGAGGCCCTTTCTTTTTGCGCCGTCGCTTACGCGTTGACGGGCTGTTCCCAGGTGGTCCAGGTCGGCAGCGATTCCGGATAATCGGCCGCGCGGCGATCGCCATAGGCGCGCATGCGGTCGGGCTGGCCGAGGGCGGTCGTGTATTCGTTCATGTTCACGTAGTACAAGAAGCTCAGCGTGCGCCGGGCGAAGCGCCACTTGCCGTCGGCCTCGCGGCGATATTCGTCCTCGTAGCGCATGGCGGCGATTTGCGGCTCGTTATTGCGCCAGCACTCGGCGTGGCCCAGGGTGAGGCCGGTCGCACTGTCCGGGTTTGCAGCGTCGAACGTCACCGTCAGATCGTGCGTCCAGTGATAGGTCGCGCCGAGCGCGCGGAAGCGGCCACGATACATCTCCAGGATGGACTGGCGGCCATTGGCCGTCATCATCCCGTCCTTGGAACGGAACACGCAATCCTCGGTGAAGATGTCGGCGATGGTCTTCATGTCGCGGTCATCGCAGGCGATCGCATAGGCGGTGCAGAGTTCCTGGATCTTGGTGCGTGATTCGACGCGGTCCAGGCGCTTCTTGATATCATCCAACTCGGACATTTCATTCTCCCTATTAAAACAGAGGCAAATTACTCGGCAGCGTTCAGCGCGGGCGCTGCGATCCCATCCTCGACCCAGGGTGCCAGGATTTGCGGCACGCGCAAGTGCTCCGGAATACGCTCGACGCCGATGCGGCGGTCAAGTTCCTCGTGCCAGTGATAGATGCGGCGCTCCTGATAGTTGAGCGTCATGCCCGTAAAGCCTTTGGACTCCACGGACTTCTGAATGGAATCGGCGAATTGCAGGTCTTCTTCGAGGATGCGCGCGAAGTTGCGGATGCGCGTGTCCCAGACTTCCGGGCGCTGCCCTTCTTCCCATTTCGGACCGAACCAGTGCACTTCAACCTTCATATGCGTCAGGTCGATCGGCCAGAAGAACAGCATCGGGATGCCGGTTGAGGCCAGCGGCGAAACCAGGCCAGGGAAGCCATGCACCGAGAGGTTGGTGGTGGCGAAATAGGGGTCCACGCCTGGAACCATGCCAAGGCCCTTGGTGCCGGGATCGACCCATTCCGGGCGGCGATTCGGGGTGTTCATGCGCGAATGGCCGTTCTTCCACAGCGTGATGTGGGTGCCGCGATGATCAAGGAACCGGTCCACCGTGCCCTGGTGGATCGACTTGAGGTGATAGACCTCGAAGAAAGCGTCAAGCAGAACCTTGATGTTGCAGTTCACCTCGAACACCGCCTTGTCGACCAGGCAGTTCGCATCCGGGTTCAGCTCGGCCAGATGGGCGCCGACCGGGCCGAGATATTCCATCAGCGGGGCGGCATCATTATCCATGGTGATGAAAGTCCACGGGCCGATGCTCTCGCAGCGCACTTCCTTGAGCGAATGGCAGCTCATGTCGAGGCCGACGAAATCCCGCTTGTCGCGCTGATTCACCAGCGATCCGTGCAGATCGT
>CANJOG010000240.1 GCA_947475475.1 Acetobacteraceae bacterium | reverse complement strand
TCCTGGAATTCCAACGATCCCGACAGCAATAACTGGAACTGGGCGCCCCGGTGGTAATGCGGCGGAATGGCGCGACCAGGAAAGCGCGCGCGCACCATTTCCGGCCCTTGCGACCCATCGAAACCGAGCTGGCCAATGGAGACATAACCTGGCTCCAGCGCGGTCGGCTTCCAGGGGGTTTTCTTCAGATCGGCGATCAGGTCCAGCATGGCATCTCCTATCCCCCACGCGCCGGAGGGTTCGGGCCCAACCGTACCGCAGGATCGCCCGACTTGGAAGCGGGAAGGCGCCTCCCGAGTCGCGGCGCGAGGCCTCCCCGCAAGCCCGTTTTCGAGCCTCAGTGCAAACTTCATCATCGCACCGGAACCCCTTGTGAAGGCGTTGAGTCTTCGAGGCGCCCGCGTGCGCGTGTTGACGCTTCCCGGCCCGCCCGGTACCCACACCATGTGTCAAAGCCCGCCCCCTCGCAGACCTCGCCCAACCCGCCCGCGCTCCGCGTGCGCGGCCGGTCGTTCATCACCCTGGTTCTCGCGCCGGAATCGCCGCTGAAGACCTGGCTGGAGACGCTGGACGCGCAGATGAAGCGCTCGCCCGCCTTCTTCGCCGAACGTCCGGTGCTCGCCGATCTTGCCGGCCTGGCCGACAAAGATCCAGATGCGCCCAAGATTCTCGCCGAACTCAAGGCGCGCGGCCTGACCGTCATCGGCATTGAGGGGCTGACCGCCGAGAGCAAGCTGCTCAGCAAGGGCTTCTGGCCGCCGCTGCTCGCCGGTGGCAAGCCGCTCAACAATGTCGAATTGCCGCCCGAGGAAGCCCCCGCGCCGCCACCGCCGCCGGAGCCGACCGCGCTGCTGATCAATGAGCCCGTGCGCTCGGGCCAGTCGATCGTCTTCCCCAAGGGCGATGTCACCATCATCGGCGCCGTCTCATCGGGTGCGGAAGTGATCGCCGGCGGCTCCATCCACGTCTATGGCCCGCTGCGTGGCCGCGCCATTGCCGGGCTGATGGGCAATCCGCAGGCCCGCATCTTCTGCCGCAAGATGGAAGCCGAACTCCTCGCCATCGACGGTCTCTATCGCACCGCCGACGATATGGAACAGGCCCTCAGGGGCAAGCCCGTGCAGGCATGGCTGCAGGGCGACAGCATGGTTTTAGCGGCTCTCGATTAGAGCCTCATCGATTTCGCCTGGGAGGATATCGCGCATGTCCAAGGTTCTGGTTGTGACATCTGGCAAGGGAGGGGTCGGCAAGACCACCTCCACGGCAGCCCTCGGTGCGGCGCTGGCGCAGGGCGGCAAGAAAGTCGTTGTCGTCGATTTCGACGTCGGCCTGCGCAATCTCGACCTGATCCTGGGCGCCGAACGCCGCGTCGTGTTCGACCTGATCAACGTCATCCAGGGCGATGCCAAGCTCTCCCAGGCGCTGATCCGCGACAAGCGCATCGAGAATCTATCGCTGCTGCCGGCCTCGCAGACCCGCGACAAGGATGCGCTCACCGATGAGGGTGTGGCCAAGGTCATTGCCGAACTCAAGGAAAAATTCGACTGGGTGATCTGCGACAGCCCCGCCGGCATCGAGAAGGGCGCGATGCTGGCCATGTATCACGCCGATATGGCCGTGGTCGTCACCAACCCGGAAGTCTCCTCCGTGCGTGACTCAGACCGCATCATCGGCATGCTGGATTCCAAGACGGCGAAATCCGAAAAGGGCGAGCGCGTCGAGAAGCATCTGCTCATCACCCGCTACGATCCCGCCCGCGCCGCGCGTGGCGAGATGCTGAAAGTGGATGACGTGCTGGAAATCCTCTCCATCCCGCTGCTCGGCATCGTGCCGGAGAGCGAGGAAGTGCTGAAGGCGTCGAATGTCGGCGCCCCCGTCACGCTGAACAATCCGGCCAATGCCGCCAGCCGCGCCTATTTCGAGGCGGCCCGCCGCCTCTCCGGCGAGGATCTGCCGGTGACCATGCCGATGGAAAAACAGGGCTTCATCGCCAAGCTGTTCGGCAGGAGGGTCGCATGAGCCTCTTCAGCTTCTTCACCCGCCGCGCCACCACCGCGCCGGTTGCCCGCGACCGCTTGCAAATCCTGCTCGCCCATGAACGCGCCGCCAATGGCCGCTCCGATCTGGCAGCCATCCTGCAGGAGGAAATCCTGGCGGTGATCGCCAAGCATATCGAAATCGACCGCGACAAGGTGCAGGTCAAGCTCGACCGCGGCGCCGCCGTCTCGACGCTGGAAATCGATATCGAAATGCCGGCCCAGTTCAAGAAGATCGCCGGCGCGGCAGCGCGGAACTAGAGCGAACTGCCGCGCGGAACTGAGCCTGCGAGCCACCATGCCAGGGCAGGGGATCGGCCATCACGCCGCCCCGCCTTGCCAAGGCGTGGGGCGGGCGGTACCTATCCAAGCTGACTTGGGGAGGCGCGGGCGAATGCTCAGGATTGCGATCGGATCATGACCGTGCAGACCGACTTCCGGCCGCCCCTCCTGCGCGAGGATATCGCCGGTTTCGTCGCCGCCACCCGCGCCGATCTGCCCGCCTTGCTGCGCCAGGCCGCGTCCATCCGCGATGCGCGCTTCGGCCATATCCAGACCTATTCGCCCAAGGTCTTCATCCCGCTCACCAAGCTCTGCCGCGATGTGTGCAGCTATTGCACCTTTGCCCATCCGCCCCGGCGCGGTGAACGCTCCTATCTGACGCGCGAGGAAGTGCTCGACATCGCCCGCGCCGGTGCCGCCGCCGGCTGCACGGAGGCGCTGTTCACCCTCGGCGACAAGCCGGAATTGCGTTACGCCGCCGCCCGCCGCGAACTCGCCGAGCTTGGCCATGAGACGACCCTCTCCTATGTCCGAGAGGTCGCTTCCCTGGTGCTCCGCGAAACCGGCCTGCTGCCGCATATCAATGCCGGCGTCATGGGGCTGGAGGATCTTGCTGCACTCCGCGCAGTCTCTGTCTCCCAAGGCCTGATGCTGGAATCGATCTCCGAGCGCCTCTGCGAACGCGGCGGCCCGCATTTCGGCTCGCCGGACAAGAAGCCCGCCGCCAGGCTGGAAACCATCCGTCTCGCCGGCGTGGCACGCGTGCCGTTCACCAGCGGTATCCTGATCGGCATTGGCGAGACTGACGACGAACGCATCGAGGCGCTGCTCGCGCTGCGCGATTTGCACGCAGAACACGGCCATATCCAGGAAATCATCGTCCAGAATTTCCGCGCCAAGCCCGATACCCGCATGGCGGCGGCAGACGAACCCGATTTGATCGATCTGCTCTGGACCATCGCCTGCGCCCGCGTGATTTTCGGCGGTACGATGAATATCCAGGCGCCGCCCAATCTCAGCCCGCAGGAATATGCCCGCCTGCTCGATGCCGGCATCAACGATTGGGGCGGTGTCTCACCCGTCACCGCCGATCACGTCAATCCGGAAGCCCCCTGGCCGCATCTGGAAGAATTGCGCCGCCAGACCGAATCGCGCGGTAAGATCCTGGTCCCCCGCCTGCCGATTTATCCGGAATACGCCGAGCCGATCGATGCCTGGCTCGATCCCGCCGTCATCACCGCGACCCTTGGCGCAATGGATGCTTCCGGCTATGGCCGCGCCGATGACTGGGCACCCGGCATTGCCGCCCCCGTCGTCCACAAATTGCGCCACCCCTCCACCGTGGCCCCGCGCGCCGACCTCCGCCGCATCATCGACCGCGCCAGTGACGGCCAGCGCCTCTCCGAATCCGAGATCGTCACACTGTTCTCCGCGCGTGACGCCGAATTCGATTTCGTCTGCGATGCCGCCGACCAGCTTCGCGTCGCCACCAATGGCGACACGGTCAGCTACGTCGTTAACCGCAACATCAACTACACCAATATCTGCACCTATCGCTGCACTTTCTGCGCCTTCTCCAAGGGCAAGTCGCACGAAGCCCTGCGCGGCACGCCCTATGATCTCGACACCAGCGAAGTCGTCCGCCGCGCCGAGGAAGCCTGGTCACGCGGCGCCACCGAAGTCTGCATGCAGGGCGGCATCCATCCCGACTACACGGGCGACACCTATATCGGCCTCGCCCGTGCCGTGCGCGAAGCCCTGCCGGGCATGCATATCCACGCCTTCTCGCCGCTGGAAATCTGGCAGGGGGCGACCACGCTCGGCCTTTCGCTGGAGGATTATCTCACCCGGGTCAAAGCCGCCGGTCTCGGCACCCTGCCGGGCACCGCCGCCGAAATCCTGGATGATGAGATTCGCGCCATCCTTTGTCATGACAAGATCAATACAGCGCAGTGGCTGGAGGTGATCGAAGCCGCCCATAAAGTCGGCCTGCGCACCACGGCGACCATCATGTTCGGCAGTGTCGAACGCCCGATCCACTGGGCCCGCCACCTGCTCCGCATCCGCGATTTGCAGGAGCGCACCGGCGGC
>CANJOG010000239.1 GCA_947475475.1 Acetobacteraceae bacterium | reverse complement strand
TCAAATACCGCAGAGTTTGGACGTACCGTCACCGCGAACCACACAAATGGTCAGCCAGATACAGAAGCTATCCGACCACAAGTGATGAATTTCCGCAGCCTGTTAGAGCGTGGGTTTCCAAATATGATGGGCAACGGCCCTTCGCGCCCCTGGACGCCCAAAATGAAATGAAAGAGAGTGCGCCCGCGTTCATTGGGCCGTTTTCGCCCCAGCATCCGGAGATCACCATGGCCGAACCCACCATTGCCCAGAAGGCGCCCTATAAGGTGGCGCTCGAGGAAGGGAAAACCTATTATTGGTGCACCTGCGGCAATTCCAAGAACCAGCCTTTCTGCGACGGCGCTCATAAGGGGTCCGAGTTCACCCCTCTCGCCCACAAGGCCGAAAAGAGCGGCGATGCCTATCTCTGCGGCTGCAAGCAAACCGCCAAGGCCCCGTTCTGCGACGGGGTCCACAAAACACTCTAAAGGGAACGTTATGGCCATGAGTCTGGAACAGCTTTCAGCCCAATTCGATATCCTCCAGCTCGTGGCCAAGTACGGCCTCTATATGGACAACGGGCGCTTCGACGAGTTCGAAGCGCTCTTTGCGCTAGACGCGGTCTTCAACGTCTCGCCCGATCCCAAGATCATCAAGGTTCCGGTGCAAGGAAACGCGGCAATCCGCGAGCAAGTCGAGGGGCGGCACCATTTCGTCTCGCAGACCGCGCGGCATCGGCACTCGTCCACGAATACGCTGATCTTCGACTACACGGGCGATGAGGCGCGCGGCATTTCACAGGTCACCATGACCGAAATCCTGCATGCCGGTGGCGGCCCGATCCTGCGCGGCACCGGAGAATACCACGACCGCTACGTGCTGCGTGGAGGTGTCTGGCTCTTTGCCGAACGGACGCTGATGCTCGATGTGCTCGGCGGCTGGCGCCCCGGCGCCGGCGGCGATCCCAATGCCGGAACCAGCACGCCCTAAGCCGCGCCAACACATCAGGCCACGCTCCATCAGATGCAGCCCGGATAGCGCGGACGCCATTCCGGGCTATGATGGGGCCGCTGCGTCCCCGGCAACGAGGAAAGCGGCCCATCAAACCGGGAGAAACCACCAAGATGTCCAAGCGCCTGGAAGGTAAAGTCGCCGTTGTCACCGGTGCCGCGAGCGGCCTGGGAGCGGCAACCGCCGCCCGCTTTGCCGCCGAAGGCGCGCGCGTGGTGCTCGCCGACCTTCAGATCGACAAGGCCGAAGCACTGGCCGCCAGCCTGCCTGGTGCTGTCGCGATCAAGACCAATGTGACTGTCGAGGACGATGTCGCCGCCGCCGTCGCACTTGCCGTTTCGCGTTTCGGCCGGTTGGACATCATGGTGAACAATGCCGGCATACTCGGCGTCACCGGACCTATCGCGACTCTCGATGGGCGCGATTTTCTGCGCACCATGGACATCCTGTTCACCAGCGTCTTCTACGGCATCAAACACGCCGCGCCGCATCTGATCGCCCAACGCAGCGGCTGCATCCTGAACACGGCAAGCACGGCCGGCGTCTATCCGGCCCTGGCGCCGCATGCCTATACAGCCGCGAAACATGCCGTGGTCGGGCTGACGAAATCCGCTGCAGCCGAGCTCGCCTTCCACTCTGTGCGCGTGAATGCGGTCGCCCCCGGCCTGGTGCCCACCGCCTTCACCAGCCAGCACAATGGCGGTCTCACCGGCGCGACCGAAGCCTCGGCCGCGCGTTCGCCGCTCGGCCGCGCGCTCGACCCGAACGATGTCGCCGAGGCCTATACCTGGTTCGCCAGCGATGCCGGCCAGAACATCACCGGCCAGGTGCTGGTGCTCGATGGCGGCCAGGCCTTCCGCCACGGGATCGATTTCGGCTCGCTCGCCGGTTTCAAGGACGCCGCTGGCAAGAACTAACCGGAGTTTTGATCATGCAAGCCACGCTCGCCCCGATTCCGGCGCATGTGCCGGAACATTTGGTCTATGATTTCGATCCGACGAACGATCCGCTCCTGCACCGCGACCCGCATATCTCGGCCACCGCCCTGCATCGCATCGCACCGCGCCTGTTCTACACGCGGCATAATGGCGGCCAGTGGGTGGTGACCCACGCGGCGGATGCGTTGGAAATCCTGCGCGACCCGGAACGCTTTTCGTCGGACCCGAAAAACAACTGGTTCAATGCCCAGCGCAAGCCGCGCACCGTGCCGAACCAATACGATCCTCCGGAACACACGAGCTTTCGCAAAATCCTCAATCCGATGTTCTCGCCGGGCGCGATGGCCCGCATCGCCGATGACGTCCGCGCCATGGCGGTGGAGTTGATCGAGGAGGTGCTGCCCAAGGGCGGTTGCGAATTCATCTCCGAGATCGGCCAGCGCTTTCCGGTCTATATTTTCCTCAAATTGGTCGATACACCGCGCGAATTGGCGCCCGATCTACTTGCGCGGGTGGAGAAATTCGTCCGCGGCGTAGATGGCGCCACCAAGCTTCAGGGCCTAGCGGAAGTCGGCGCATATATCGTCACCGCGCTGGAGGAACGCCGCCGTAAGCCGGGGACCGATCTGCTCAGCAAATTGCTCGAAGCAAAGGTGGATGGTGAGCGCCCGCTCACACAAGGCGAGCTGGAAGGCGCGGGCACGCTTCTCTTCCTCGGTGGGCTCGACACGGTGACCTCCACCCTGTCTTTCATCATGAACTATCTCGGCCAGCACCCCGAGCAATATGCCCGGCTGGTGAATGATCCGGGCCTGATCGGCAGCGGCGTGGAGGAATTACTCCGTGTGCATGGCGGCGCCAATTTCGAACGCGCCGCGACGCAGGACATCGATTTCAACGGCGTGAAGATCGCAAAGGGCGACCGGTTGAACTTCATTTCCCAGGTCTATGGTCTGGACCCGGAAATCATCGAGAATCCGTTCGAGATCAATCTCGATCGCGAGATCAGCCCGCATCTGATCTTCGGCGCCGGCCCGCATCGCTGCCTGGGCTCGCATCTGGCGCGCATCGAGATCAGGATTTTCCTGGAAGAGTGGACGAGACGCATCACGCAATTCCGCGTCGAGGGCGATGTCCCGACCAAGGGTGGAATTGTCTGGAGTCCCGAATATCTCAACCTGCGCTGGAACGCGCCGGGCTGAAAATTCCGTGAGCTAAAAAGCAAAGCGGCGCACAGGCGGGTTCACCCCACCTGTGCGCCTGTAGCTCCGCGTTACGCCCAGCTCAGATCGTGTAACCGGAACGGCGTTGTGCGCAACCGCTTGCCGGTGGCGGCAAAAATCGCATTGCCAATCGCCGGACCGACAGGCCCGACAGGCGGCTCGCCGATTTCCGAGAAGCGGTCGTGATTGGAAAGACCGTCGAAGGAGACATTGATCTTCTTCGGCATGTCGCCCATCCGCAGCATCGGATACTGGTCGTAATTGCCATCCACGATGCGGCCATTACGCACGTCCAGGCCTTCATTCAGCGTCATATTCAGGCCGAAAATCGTGCCACCCTCGATTCCCGCCGCAATCGCATCGCGATTGACGATGCGGCCAGTGTCGAAGGAAACATCGACCGCATGGATGGTGAGATTGCCATTCTTGCTGACCTCGACGGTCGCTACGCAAGCAACTGTGGTGCCGGCTTCCGGTTTGCCTGCCATGCCCCAATTGGAGATGGCAACACCCATGCCCTGGCCACGCGGCAATTTCTTACCCCAACCGGACTTCGCCTTCACATCCTGCAAACATTTTGTCCAGCCGGCATCGGGCCATTTGGCGAAAAGCTTCAGGCGATATTCCATCGGATCGATGCCAGCCGCATAGGCGCATTCATCGATGAAGGTCTCGAGGAAGAAGGCGTTGGAATTATAACCAGGTCCGCGATACGGGCCGGTCAGGATATGCAGCGGCATGGTCTGGCTTTCCACCTGCACATTCGGGATGATCCCGCTTGTGTAGGCGGAGTTCGCCAATCCATTGAGCGACATGCCGCGGCCCGAGGCGCGAGCGATCAGCACCGACGGCATGCCACTTTCATCCAGCCCGGCACGCAGCTTCGCCGCCATCATCGCGCGGTAGCGACCCTGGCGCATGCTCTCTTCGCGCGACCAGATCACATGGATCGGCGTGCCGGGGAATTTCTTCGCCACCGCCAGAACCATACGCGCATCATCGCCATAAACGCGCCGGCCGAAGCCGCCACCGACGAAAGTCTGGTGGACGAAGATCTTCTCCGGCTCGACGCCAGGTTCTTCAGCTGCAATGAAAACGGCCTGCTGCGGATGCTGCGAGGGCATCCACAATTCCACCTTGTCCGCCGTCACCAGCGCGGTGCCGTTCAGCGGCTCCATGTTCATGTGATCGCAATAGGGCGTCGTGTAGGAAGCCTCGACGACCTTCTTCTGCTTGCCGATCAGATCATAGGCCTGCCCAC
>CANJOG010000238.1 GCA_947475475.1 Acetobacteraceae bacterium | reverse complement strand
GTGGTCAACATCATCAAGCCGCGCCTGGAAGAAACCTTCGAGCTGGTGCGGGACAAACTTGAGAATATCGGCCTCGGCTCCTCGCTTTCCGGCGCGCGCGTGGTGCTCACAGGCGGCGCCTCGCAACTCGTCGGCACGCGCGAACTCGCTATGCGCGTGCTGAACCGCCAGGGCGTGCGACTCGGCCGGCCCTTGGCTCTGCGTGGCCTGCCCGATGCCGCTTCTGGGCCCGGCTTTGCCACTGCCGCTGGTTTGCTGCTGTGGGCTGCCGGCCAGGGCCGCCCGTTGCAGGATATCGACATGGAAGACGACCGGCCGCCGGGGCTGCTCCGGCGCATCGTCAACTACCTGAAGGACCGGGTGTGAGCATGCCCATCAACACGCGCACCGGCTCCAAAAATTTCACCTCCGATTCCCCATGGCCCGACTCGGGCGTGGTGTCGGATCATCGTTCACCGATCGCGGGAGAGAAACCATGACCCTGAACCTGACCATTCCGCAGACGATGCACACGGATTTCACGCCGCGCATCACCGTGATCGGTGTTGGTGGCGGCGGCACCAATGCCGTCGACAACATGATCGCGCTCAATCTGCAGGGCGTTGAATTCGTTGTTGCCAATACCGACGCACAGCAGCTCCAGCACAGCCGCGCTGACCGCCGCATCCAGCTTGGCCCGCATCTGACGCAGGGACTGGGCGCTGGTGCGAAGCCGGAAATCGGCCGCGCCGCCGCCGAGGAGGCCGCCGATGAGCTCGCGCGCCATCTCGATGGCTGCCACATGATCTTCGTCACCGCCGGCATGGGCGGCGGCACCGGCACCGGGGCTGCTCCGGTTATCGCCCGCATGGCGCGTGAACGCGGCATTCTCACGGTCGGCGTTGTGACCAAGCCCTTCACCTTCGAAGGCGCACGCCGCGCGAAATCCGCCGAGCAGGGCATTGCCGAATTGCAGTCCTATGTGGACACGCTGATCGTCATCCCGAACCAGAATCTCTTCCGCCTCGCCACTGAGCGCACCGGCTGGAAGGAAGCGTTCAAGATGGCCGACCATGTTCTCTACATGGGCGTGCGCGGCGTCACCGATCTGATGATGGCCCCGGGCCTGGTAAATCTCGATTTTGCCGATATCCGCACCGTGATGGCGGAAATGGGCAAGGCGATGATGGGCACGGGCGAGGCCGAGGGCGAAAACCGCGCCATTCGCGCCGCCGAGGCCGCGATCAGCAATCCGCTGCTGGAAGACACCAATATGGCCGGCGCGCGCGGCCTGCTGATCAACATCACCGGCGGCGACGACATGACGCTGTATGAAGTCGATCAGGCCGCCAACCGCATCCGCGAGGAAGTTGCCGAAGACGCCAACATCATTTTCGGCTCCGCCGTCGATGACAATCTGGCCGGCCGCATCCGCGTCTCCGTCGTCGCCACCGGCATCGACATGGGCGTGAACGTCGCGGGCCAGCCCTATGCGCAGCCGCAGCTCAAGGTCGTCAATGGCGGGCCGGTTCCCGTCCACGCCGTGTCGAACCAGGGCGTCGGCACCGCGCCGCACACCGCCCCGACCGCGCTGGGCAATGTCGCTGTCCCGACTTTCGGCCGCCCCGCCGTGACGCAGCCGATGGGCCGCGCCCAGGTTGAGGTTCCGGCCGAGCCGGCCGCCTATGCACCGCCGCCCGGCACCACTCCTGGCGCTCTGCGCGGCGTGGCCCAGCCTGCCGTCCAGCCTCGCCCGCAGACGGGCCTGTTCGGCGCCCAGCAGGGACAGCAGCCGGCCCCGGCGGCACCGCCGCCGAGCGCCCCGCCGCGCACCTCCATCTTCGGCCTGGTGACCGGTGCGATGCGCCGCCGTCAGCCGCCGGCACAAGAAGCCGTTCGTGTCGAGCCGACCCGTCATGACTATGCACGGACCGAGCCCACCCCGGCGGTTCCCCAGTATGCCGAGCAGAACCAGGCCCCGCAGAACCCGACCGACGAGATGGGTCTGGAAATCCCGGCCTTCCTGCGCCGGCAGTCGTCTTAACGCTCCCACCAGGATGGAATTCATTCCATCCTGGTGAAGCCGGCCTGTTTCATGGGCACCGAAGCACTGCACAAAATCGTTGAATACCAGCCACTTGCTTCGTAACATTTGGTAATAATGATTGACTGGCGGCCAGAGGCGCATCCCCATAGGGTGCTTCCTGGCCGCTTCTCTTTGGGAGTTTTCCTTGAGGGCTGCGTGCTCCGCGCCAGCATGGCGCGGCGGATCGACAGCCCGCGAAGAACGCGGCGCTTGCCACAAAGGTGCCGGACTTGCCCTACCCGACCGCCCTGCCCAGCATGCATGACTTTCCGGCCGGACGGCAGCGTACGCTGAAATCCGCCATTGGCTGCGTCGGCATCGGGCTGCATTCCGGCCTGCGGACCACCATGCGCCTGCTCCCCGCCGCCGCCGATAATGGCATCGCCTTCCGCCGCACCGATCTCGGCATCGATATTCCCGCCCAGTTTGACCATGTGATCGATACGCGCCTGTCCACCGTCCTCGGCATCCCCGGCGGCGATCCGGCCGCACGCGTCGGCACCGTGGAGCATCTGATGGCCGCCTTTGCCGCCTTCGGGATCGACAACGCCGTGGTTGAAATCGACGGGCCGGAACTGCCGGCGTTCGACGGCTCGGCCTCCAGCTTCGCCTTTCTGATCGAATGTGCCGGCCGCCAGGTGCAGAACGCGCCGCGCCGGGTGATCGAAGTGCTCCGCCCGGTGCGCGTGGGCACCGCCGATGGTTATGCCGAATTGCTGCCGAGCACGGGCGAGGGCCTGGACCTCTCGCTCTGCATCGACTTTGCCGCCGCCGCGATTGGCCGCCAGGAACTGGCGCTGACGCTGAACGAATCGAGCTTCCGCCGGGAACTTGCGGAGGCTCGCACCTTCGCCATGGCCGGCGAGATCGCGCAATTGCAGGCCGCCGGCCTGGCGCGTGGCGGCAGCCTGGACAATGCCGTGGTGGTCGATGATGCCATGGTGCTGAACCCCGGCGGGCTGCGCATGAAGGACGAATTCGTCCGCCACAAGCTGACCGATGCGGTGGGCGACCTTGCTTTGGCCGGTGCCGCGCTCAAGGCGCGCTTCCGGGCGCACCGGACCGGCCATGCGCTGAACAACCAGCTGCTGCGCGCGCTGTTCGCCGATGGCGCGAACTGGCGGCTGAGCGCTCCGGTCCGCATGGGCTCCTCCTCCGCCCAGAGGCTTCCCGCCGCCGCATCCCCGGTCTGAGACGGCCCCGAGCCGCGATTCCGACAGCCGTCAGACGGTGCGCGGCCCGGTTTTCACCCTCCAGGTGCTTTTCCTCACGCCACCCCTGTTGGCTTCGGCGCGCGGCCTCGTGCTATGACCCCGGCCATGCATGTTCGGATATCTCCGGTGACCATGAAGCTTGCCCCCATCACTGCCCGCCCCGCCCGGTTTGCACTGCTCGCTGCCCTGCTCCTGCTGGGCGGCTGCGAGACAATGCAGAAGACCATCGGCACCATCGCGCCCTGGAGCGGGTTCGACGCCGATCTGAAAGACAAGGTCGATCTGAACGAACTGCCGGTGGAGCAGCTCTACAATGGCGGCGTCGATGCCATGGCCGCCCAGCGCTACCAGCGTGCCGCGCAGCTTTTCGAGTCCGTCGAGACGAACTACCCATATTCGAGCTGGGCAACGAACGCGCAGCTCATGGGCGCCTATGCGTCCTATCTGCAGAACCGCTACACGGATTCGATCAGCATTCTCAGCCGATTCATCCAGCTGCATCCGACGCATAAGGATGTCAGCTACGCCTATTATCTGCGCGCGTTGAACTATTACGAGCAGATCTCCGATATCGAGCGCGAGCAGAAGAGCACCGAACTCGCCGTCGCCGCACTGCAGGACGTGGTCAACCGTTTCCCCGAAAGCAGCTACGCCATCGATGCGCGGCTGAAGATCGATCTCTGCCGCGACCATCTCGCCGGCAAGGAGATGGAAGTTGGCCGCTATTACGAAAAGCAGCATCTCTACACGGCGGCCCTCGGCCGCTTCCAGCGCGTGGTCGATGACTTCCAGACCACCAATCATGTGCCCGAGGCGCTGCATCGCCTGACCGAAATCTATCTTAGACTCGGCATGACCACCGAGGCACGCCGCACCGCCGCCGTGCTCGGCCATAACTATCCGGGCAATGAGTGGTACGAGGAGAGCTGGAACACGCTTGTGGCCCAGGAACTCGTGAAGGGTGAGGCGGTGGGGGCTAAGAGCGAACCCGGCATCCTGACCCGCACGGTCCGCTCGATCGGCAATATTTTCTGAGCCGGACTGGATAGGAAAGGCGATGCTCACCGCCCTTTCCATCCGCGATGTCGTGCTCATTGAACGGCTGGACCTTGGCTTCGGCCCGGGCCTGACCGTGCTGAC
>CANJOG010000237.1 GCA_947475475.1 Acetobacteraceae bacterium | reverse complement strand
TCCGCTGGTGGCGAAAGGCAAGCTCAGCCCTGGAAAAATGGTGACGGGCGAAATCGGACTTGCGGATGTCGAAGGCATTTTCAAGCAGATGACCGATTCGACGGTGACCGGCACCTATGTGGTGACGAAGTATGCGTAGGGGGATTAAGGGAGCCAGGCGCGGTGCCTAAAGCCAAGTAGCAGAGCGTGGGCAGCCACGGCGCGCGTCCGCGCGGCAGCCAGGGTGCGAGAATGCCGAGCGCGCGATGACACACCGGACGCAGGTGAAGCGTCACGTGACTTATAAGGAATTGTCGAGGGATTTCGGGATCACCACTGGCCGTGGTGGGCGCGACAGGGATTGAACCTGTGACCCCCACCGTGTCAAGGTGGTGCTCTCCCGCTGAGCTACGCGCCCGAAAGGCCGCCGACCGGAGAAAGTCTTCCGGCCATCGCGTGATGTCTTTCGTGAAGTGACGCGCTTCCTAGTGGATGCGGCGGCACCGTGCAACCCCCTGGCAGGAAACTTGGCATGCGCGTGCATCCGGGCGGAAGCGCGCATCCGCCGCAATGTCAGAATCCCGCGAACAGGGCAGTGGAAAGGTAGCGCTCAGCGAAGGAGGGGGCGATGGCCACCACCAGTTTGCCGGTGTTTTCCGGCGCGGCGGCAACCTCAAGCGCGGCATGCAGGGCGGCACCGGAGGAAATGCCGATCGGCACGCCTTCGCTGCGGGCGCAGTTCCGTGCGGTGGCGATGGCGTCGCGCTCGGCCACCCGGATGACGCGGTCAACGGCGCCGAGATCGAGATTATCCGGCTTGAAGCCCGGGCCGATGCCCTGGATGCCATGCGGGCCGGCCTCCTCGCCCGAGAGCACCGCACTTTCCGCCGGTTCCACCGCAATGAGTTGCAAGCCGGGCCGGCGAGGCTTCAGCGCGCGGCCAATGCCGGTGAGCGTGCCACCAGTGCCGACGCCGGCGACGATGATATCCACCTGTCCGGCGGTATCGGCCCAGATTTCCTCCGCCGTGGTGCGCTCATGCGCGTCCGGATTGGCGCTATTGTCGAATTGGCGCGCCATCCAGGCATCTGGCGTGCTGGCCAGGATCGATTCGGCGCGGGCGATGGCGCCGGCCATGCCCTGGCGCGCCGGGGTGAGCTGCACCTCGCCGCCGAGCAGCCGGATCATGCGGCGGCGTTCGATCGAGGCGCCTTCGGGCATGGTGACGATCAGCTTGTAGCCGCGCGCGGCAGCGACGAAGGCCAGCGCGATGCCGGTATTGCCGCTGGTGGGCTCGACGATGGTGCTGCGGCCGGGGGCGATGATGCCCTGGGCTTCGGCGGCGTCGATCATCGCCATGCCGATGCGGTCTTTGACGGAGCCGAGCGGGTTGAAGAATTCCAGCTTCAGGGCGAGATCGGCCTTCAGGCCGAGGGAGGCGGTCAGGCGGGGCAGGCGGACCAGCGGGGTGGCGCCGATCGTTTCCAGGATGCTGCCATAGATGCGGCCCCGGCCTGCGGCGGGCGGGTTTGCCGCGCTGGCATGCTCGGTCGGGCTCTGGGGAAGGCTGCTTTGTGACATTCGCGGCTCTTTCCGGCTTTCCGGTGGATAGATACGTCTGGCATAACACAGGTGGGTTCCGTAGTTTAGTCTCCTGCTTTTGCCGCGAGCGAATCGTCCTAGTCGTGAATTACGGACCCTGCCCGTGACTTGTTGCCGCCGGTTTTGCCCGAAAGATGGGGGTCCCATGCTGATACGCCGAGATCGCGCCATGCTGGCCGTGACCATTATGTTGGACGTGGCCTTTCATGCTGGGCGCGGGATTACCGTCAATGCGAGCGATATTGCTGAGCGCATCGGCTCGGCACGGCGCGGGCTGGAGCCGCTGTTGCAGGCGCTGACCCGGGCCGGGCTGCTCGATTCGGTGCGTGGCCCGCGTGGCGGCTACCGGTTGGGCCGGCCGCCGCGATCGATCAAACTGACCGAGATTGCCGCCATTGTACTGCCGGGCGAGGCTGATGCCGCGGACGGGCCGGGCGGGCGGCTGCAGGAAGCCGTGGTCGATAAGTTGTGGAACGAGCTGGATCGCGACATCCAGGCCCGGCTTGGCGGGCTCAATCTGGATGATCTGCTGAAGCGGGCGGCCGATGCGGGGCTTCGCCGGCCGGCTCAGGAGCCGATCAGCTACGCGATCTGATTGTCTTGCGGCGGGTTGCGGCCGGGCAGGAGTGCGCCCCGCATACCCGCCATATGACAAACGGATTGCAGAACGGTGACTGTCATCGATACTTCATAAAAGTGAAATACGGGCGTCGCCAAGGCCAACTATTTTGCGCCTCGCTGCATTGGCCCATGGGGGCATGTGGCCTCGGCGCGGGTCTCCGCGCTGCGTTGCAGGAGGATTGCATGAAGATCTCGCGCATTACGATGGCGGCCACTCTGGCCAGCGGCCTTGCTTTCGCAGCAGGCGCCCAGGCCCAGCAGATCACCGGCGCCGGCGCCACCTTCCCGGCGCCCGTCTACGCCAAATGGGGCGAGGCCGCGAAGGCTGCCATTGGCATCGAGCTGAACTACCAGGCCATCGGCTCTGGCGGCGGCCAGAACCAGATCCTGAACCGCACGGTCGATTTCGGCGCCTCGGATGCGCCAATGACCGCCGAGAAGCTGGACGCTGGCAAGCTGCTGCAAATTCCGACGGTGATGGGCGCGCTGGTCCCGGTGATCAACCTCCCCGGCATCGAGGATGGCCAGCTGAAGCTGACCGGCGAGCTGCTCGCCGACATCTATTTCGGTAAGATCACCAAGTGGAATGATCCGAAGCTGGTCGAACTGAACCGCGATCTGAAGCTGCCCTCCACCGCCATCGCGCCGGTCTATCGCGCCGATGGGTCGGGCACGACCTATGTGTGGGTGTCGTACCTCGCCGCGGTCAGCCCGGAATGGAAAGAGAAGGTCGGCGTTGCGACTTCGGTGAAGTGGCCGGCTGGCACGGGCGCGAAGGGCAATGATGGCGTTGCCGCCACGGTGAAGAATACGCGTGGCGCCATCGGTTACGTCGAAAGCGCCTATGCCATTCAGAACAAGCTGACCGGCACGCAGATTCGCAACAAGGCCGGGCATTTCGTCAAGCCGAATCCCGAGACCTTCATTGCCGCCGCCTCCAATGCGAATTGGGCGGGTGCGCAGAATTTCGTCGTCGATCTGATTGACCAGATGGGCGACAAGAGCTGGCCGGTTGTGTCTGCCACTTTCGTCCTGCTGCCGAAGGATCCGAAGGATCCCGTGCGGAGCGCGAACGTGACGAAGTTCCTTGATTGGGCCTATTCGAATGGCTCGCCGATTGCGGCGCAGCTGGAATACACGCCGCTGCCCAAGGCAGTGCAGGATGCTGCCCGCTCGGCCTGGGCGACGCAGATCAAGCACTAAACGACCACCGCTGAACCAGGTGCCGGGAGCAATCCCGGCACTCCAGCTTTCTGAATGCTCATGGCGGAGCTGCTTGTGTCTGATAGAACGATGACCGAAACCGTGGCGGCGCGCGACGGCAAGGGCGGCTCGATTGGTGACTCCATTTTCAGCGCCCTGGCGCATGGAGCTGGCATCCTTGTCCTGCTCCTGCTGAGCGCCATCATCGTTCTGCTCTTCATTGGCGGCTTATCGGCCTTTCGCCAGTTTGGCCTGGATTTCCTTGCCTCCACGGACTGGGATCCGGTGCGTGAGGAATTCGGTGCGGCGGTGCCGGTATTCGGCACGATCGTCTCGGCCATCCTGGCACTGATCATGGCTGTGCCGATGGCCTTTGGCATTGCCTTCTACCTGACGGAACTGGCGCCGACATGGCTGCGCCGTCCGGTTGGCACCGCGATTGAGCTGCTCGCCGCCGTTCCCTCGATCATCTACGGCATGTGGGGGTTTTTCGTTATCGTGCCGATCATGGCGACCTATGTGCAGCCTTTCGTGATCGACAATCTCGAAGGTATTCCGATCATTGAGGATATTTTCTCCGGCCCTCCCTTTGGCACTGGCATCTTCACTGCGGCGCTGATCCTGGCCGTGATGATCATCCCCTTCATCGCGGCGACCATGCGCGACGTGTTCCTCACTGTTCCACCTGTGTACAAGGAGTCCGCCTATGGGCTTGGCTGCACCACCTGGGAGGTGATGCGCTCTATCGTGCTGCCCTATACGCGGGCTTCGGTGGTGGGTGGCATCATGCTCGGCCTGGGGCGCGCGCTGGGCGAGACGATGGCGGTGACGTTTGTGATCGGCAATACCAACCGCATCGCGCAGAGTATCTTCGGCCCCGGTAATACCATCGCCTCGATCGTGGCGCTGGAATTTCCGGAAAGCGAGGCGGGCAGCCTCAAGCTTTCGTCTTTGCTGGCGCTTGGCTTCATCCTGTTCGTGATTTCCTTCATCGTCCTGGCGATTTCGCGGCTGCT
>CANJOG010000236.1 GCA_947475475.1 Acetobacteraceae bacterium | reverse complement strand
GGGGCGGATTGACGTGATCGGGGACGGCCAGGCGCAACATCAGCCCGCCGAGCTTGATCGAGACGTTGGGGCAGCGCGCGACGGCGCGGATCGCCGGTTCCCAGGCGCGGAATCCGGCGTCGCGATCGGCGAAACTGGAATAGCCGAGCGGCTGGCCGCAATGGTTGAGCACGATGGTGAGGTTGGGGAAGGCGCGTGCCAGATCAACCAGATCGAGCAATTGCGGGTGGAAGAGCTGGGCATCGAGCGTCAGGCCGAGATCGGCGAGCACGGCGATGCCCTGACGGACGGTGGGATCATTATAGAGGCCGGGCGCGCCGCCAGGGACTGAGATGGCGGGGTCGTCAACCCAGCCTGCGGCGACGCGGATGCCTTTGAACCGGCCACTCTGGCTTGAACCAGGTTGGCCGCCGCCCGCCGCGATCATCGCTTCCAGCACCGGGCGCACGGCGGCGCCGAGGCCGATATCGAGCGCGCCGATGATGCCGGCGGCGATGCGGGCCGGGCCGTAGAGGCCGGATGCGCTCAGGGCGGCGAGGCCGTTGGCGAATTCGACTTCGCCGACCGGCTTGAACGCCTCGGGCCCATCGGCGCGGTAGGCGATCCAGTTATTGGCATAGAGCGTGGCACGGATGTTGTGGCCGCCTTCTTCGATCTCGCGGGCGAAGTCGCGTACCAGAAAGGGGAAGGTTTCTTCGTCCCAGAGGTGGTGGTGCGGATCGATGATCGGCAGCTCCGGCTCGATCACGTCTTCGGCCGTTGCGCGTGCCAGCCAATCCCAGTCCGGCGGGCTGATCTTGCCGCGTGTGCGTGGCCCGTGATGCAGCGCCATGTGGTGTTTCCTCCGCCCGTGCGCCCATTGGAGCGATGCCGGCCGTGCCGCGCAAGGGTGGCGAGGGGCGTGCGCGAATGGCAGGATGGCGGCAAGAGGCTGAGAAAACGACCCATGGGGAAGCGCTTATGACTGCCAGCGTGCCGAGCATCCCGCCGCATGTGCCGCCGGAGCGTGTGGTCGATTTCGATTACATCATGGCGCCGGAGCATTTCGCCGAGCCGCATCGCGAGGTTGCGGCGATGCTGCATGCCAGCGCCCCCGATATTTTCTACACGCCGCGCAATGGCGGGCACTGGATGGTGACGCGCGCCGAGCTGGCCCGCGAGATGATGCGGCGGACCGAGGATTTCTCCTCCGCCCCCGCGCATAATCCGACTCGCCAGTTCAAGCCGCGCATGTTGCCGATCCAGGCCGATCCGCCGGATCATGGCGAGTATCGCCGCGTGCTCGCCGCGTTTTTCGCACCGGGGAATATGGCGAAGCTGGAGCCCGATATCCGCGTGCTGGCCCGCGAGACGATTGACGACGTTGCAGGCAAGGGCGGCTGCGAGTTTGTCACTGAATTCGGCGAGATCTTTCCCATCCGCATGTTCCTGCGCTTGGTCGACGGTCCGGTGGCGGATCGGCCGGCGCTGCTGAAAATGGCGCAGAAATTCACCCGCTCTCCCTCGGCGGCTGATCGCGCGGAGGCGATTGCTGAGCTGGGCGCCTATGCCGGGCGGCTGATCCCGGCGCGGCGTGGCAGTGCCGCGGAGGATGTGCTGACTCGGCTGGTCAATTCCAGCTTCCATGGCCGCCAACTAACCGAGGATGAGGAGCAGGGATTCGCCGCACTGCTGTTTCTTGGCGGTCTGGACACGGTAAAATCCGTCTTGTCCTTCATCATGCTCTATCTGGCGCGCAATCCGGCGCAATACCGGCGCCTGGTGGATGAGCCCGCCATCATACCGCGCGCGGTGGAGGAGTTGATGCGGATCAGTGGCGCCTCCATCCCCGAACGCGCCGCGGCGCGGGACCTCACTTTTCAAGGCGTGAACTTTCGGCATCAGGATAGGATCTTCTTCTTCCTGCCGATCTATGGTTTCGACGGGCATGAGATGGCGGACCCGTTTGCCGTCGATCTCGATCGCGAGATCAGCCAGCATCTGATCTTCGGCGCCGGCCCGCATCGCTGTGCCGGCTCGCATCTGGCGCGGATAGAGATTCGCGTGTTTCTTGAGGAATGGACAAGGCGCTTCCCGGCCTTCCGGCTGGACCCGGCATTGGCACCGGAAAATGATCACGGCTATGTCTGGACGCCACGCAAGGTTCCGCTGCTCTGGCCGTGAACTGCGCCTTTCCGTATTGAGTGTTTTTCGAGGACGACGACCGCATGACCAATGACGCCCCGACCACGCAGCCGCCCGCGCCGGATGGCGTTACGCGCGAATTGCTGCATTTGCGCGACATCACGCTGCGCGGCTGGAAGCGGTCCGACGGGTTGTGGGATATCGAGGCCAGCCTGCTGGACCGCAAGAACCATGATTTCGTCCAGCCTGTCGGCAATATCAACGTGGCGAAAGGCTCGGCGCTGCACGATATGTGGGTGCGGCTGACGGTGGACAGCACGCTCACGATCGTCGCTGCAGTCGCCGGAATGCCGCAGACACCCTATGATCTTTGCCAGGGCGCGGCGCGTGCGGTCGAAGTGCTGAAGGGGTTGCGCATCAGCACTGGCTGGCTCAGCGAGGCGCGGGCGCGCATGGCGCGGGATCAGCGCTGCACACATATGACCGAGTTGCTCGGCCCACTCGCCTCGGTTGCATTTCAAACGCAGACGCTCAACCGCGATTTCGATGCCAAGGGTGCGGACGGCAAGCCGGTAAAGATCGGCACGTGCTATTCCTATAACGACACGCGCGAGATCGTCGGTGGGCGCTGGCCGGACTTTGCCCGGAAGGGCTGAGCGGGCAGGCTGGCACTGTCAGCCGCCCACCATTCGCCTCCGATAGCGGGAGTTGCGAAACGGTTTGCCGGCGGCATAGCCTGCCGCCGGAGCCGAATCGCGGCTCCGCCTGAGGGGAGCGGGCCGCCGTAACCGTGCGCAACAAGCCGGGCCAGGCATCTCGGGTTTTTGTGTCACTCCCGTGCGGTCGGTGACCTCAATGACGAATGTTTCAACCTGGTTCCTGCGCCTTGCTGCCTTCTGGATGGTGATCGGTATCGCTTTCGGCATCCATATGGGTGCGAGCGGCGATCATTCGCTGAAGTCGCTGCATGCCCATATCAATCTGCTCGGCTGGGCGAGCATGGCAATTTTCGCGCTGGTCTATCGCGTCTGGCCGGTACTGGCGGATACGGTGCTCGCAAAATTGCATTTCTTCATCTATGTCGTTGGGCATCTGGTGCAGATGGTGCTGCTGTTTGTGGTGCTGAAGGGCAATCCGGGTGTCGAGCCGGCGTTGGGCATTATCTCGATTATTGTGGGTATTGGCGTGCTCTGCTTCGCCATCAATATCTGGAAGAATACCAGCGTCGAAGGCTGATTGCGTGTGCTGCCGCCTGTGCCCGGTAAGGGCCCAGGCGGCCCATGCATTTGCGGGGCGTGGTGTTGGCGGCTAGTTTGCCGTCTGCCTGGGCTGCTAGTCGGTTCCCCCGGGTTTTTCGGATTCGGAGGGGTCTTTGCCGCGCTTGCCGATCGGGCCGCCTGGCGGTCGTCGTTTGCCACAAGGCGCCGGATTGGGGGGCCATTTTCAGCAGGCTGTGGCGCTGTATCAGGCCGGGCGCCTCGATGAGGCGCGCAAATTGTGCCAGCAGATCACGCAGCAGGACTCCGGCCATGTCGACGCGCTGCATTTGCTTGGCGCGATCTGGCTACAGGCGGGCCAGCCGGCGCGCGCGGTCGAGTGTTTCCGCAAGGCGATCCGGCTCAACGGATCGGTCGCGGCATTTCATAATAATCTTGGCGTTGGCTTGAAGACTCTTGAGCATTTCGCCGATGCGGTTGCCAGTTTTGACCGCGCATTGGCGCTGCACCCTGACGATCTCAGCGCACTCGTCAATCGTGGCGCGACCTTGCATGAGATGGGGCGGCTGGACGAGGCGCTGGCCGCGCTGGACAAGGCGATTGGCTTGAGTCCGGAGAGTGCGGCGGCGCATGCCAATCGCTGCAATGTGCTGCGCGATCTTGGCCGGCTGGATGAAGCGCTGGTCAGTGTTGACCGTGCGATCGGGTTGAATGGGCGCAATGCCGATGTGCGGAACAGCCGCGGCGTGATCCTGGCGCGGATGGGGCGGCTGGACGATGCGGTGGAAGCGTACGAGGGCGCCATCGCGTTGGCTCCCAAACATGCGAAGGCGCACAACAATCTTGGCAATGCGCTGGCACAGTTGCGCCGGCTGGATGATGCGCTGGCACGTTATGACGAGGCGATTGCTGCCAATCCCGATTATGCCAATGCCCTGGTCAATCGCGCGGAGACCTGCATCGCACTGGGCCGTATGCTCGATGCGGTGGAAAGTTGTGATCGCGCCTTGAAGATTGGTGCGCGCAATGCCGATGCGCATTACTTGCGCGCCCAGGCGCTGCGGCAGCTTAAGCGATTTGGTGAG
>CANJOG010000235.1 GCA_947475475.1 Acetobacteraceae bacterium | reverse complement strand
TGCGGCGCCTGGTTTCCCCCGCACGCGCATGACCCTGGACTGCCCGATCGCCGGCCGGCTGGAGGAACACCCGGCGCTGGAGGTGGAGGACTTCCTCCGCGCCCGCCTGCGCGAGAACCGCGCCCGCGACGCGGCGGCTGGCGGGGCCGCTTTGGGCGCCCATCGCGCCGATATGGGCATGGAAGATGCGGAGACTGGCATTCCCGCCGCCCAGGCCAGCACGGGGCAGCAGAAGGCCATGCTGATCGGCGTGGTGCTCGGCCATGCGCGGCTGATTGGCGCGGCGCGGGGCTTTTCACCGCTGTTATTGCTCGACGAACCGGCCGTGCATCTCGACGAGCACCGCCGCGCCGCCCTGTTCGAGGCGCTGGCCGCCCTGCCCGCCCAGTGCTTCATCACCGGCACCGATTCCGCCCTTTTCGCACCCCTGGCGGGCATGGCGGAGATGCTTGTCGCGGGCGACGGAAACTTGTTGTCCCACAAGGGGTTTTCCACAAGCTAACCCGGCTCTGACCCAGCCTCTTTCGCTATGAATCGCGCCGGTTTGCAGCTATATTTCCACGACCCTTTTCCGACTCATCTGGAGCTTCCAGCCGGCATGTCCGATACCGCCGAGCCGACCCCTGATTCCGTCCCTCCCGGGACCGATCCGGCCGCCTATGACGCCTCCTCCATTTCGGTCCTGAAGGGCCTGGAGGCCGTGCGCAAGCGGCCAGGCATGTATATCGGCGACACTGATGACGGCTCCGGCCTGCATCACATGTGCTTCGAAATCATCGACAACGCGGTGGACGAAGCCCAGGCGGGTTTTGCCGATCGCGTGGAGATGACGCTCAACGGCGATGGCAGCGTGACGGTGCGCGACAATGGCCGCGGCATCCCGACCGATATCCACATCGAAGAGGGCATTTCCGCCGCCGAAGTGGTGCTGACGCGCCTGCATGCCGGCGGCAAGTTCAACCAGAATTCCTACAAGGTTTCCGGCGGCCTGCATGGCGTCGGCGCCGCCGTGGTGAATGCGCTGTCGGAATGGATGGAAGTCCGCATCTTCCGCAATGGCGAGGAGCATTTCATCCGCTTCCGCCATGGCGAGACCGAGGCGCCGCTTGCCGTCATCGGCATGACCGACAAACCCACCGGCACGGAAGTCACCTTCAAGCCCTCCACCGGCACCTTCACCAAGACCGAATTCGATTTCGCCATTCTCGAACGCCGCTTGCGCGAGCTGGCTTTTCTCAATTCCGGCCTGACCATCACGCTGCGCGATGAGCGTCATCCGCCGGCCCAGGAAGTGACCTTCTTCTACGAGGGCGGCCTCGCCGCTTTCGCCGAATGGCTCGATCGCGGCAAGACGCCGATTTTCTCGCCGCCGATCACGCTGATCATGCCCGACGGCCCGAACGGCATCCGCGTCGAATTCGCCATCCAGTGGAACGATTCCTACCACGAGACGATGCTCTGCTTCACCAACAACATCCCGCAGCGCGATGGCGGCACGCATCTGGCCGGCTTCCGCCAGGCGATGACCCGTGTGGTGACGAAATACGCCGATGGGATGGGCAAGAAAGACAGCCTCGCTCTGGCCGGTGACGACATGCGCGAAGGCCTGACCGCCGTTCTCTCGGTCAAAGTGCCGGACCCGAAATTCTCGTCCCAGACCAAGGACAAGCTGGTTTCCTCCGAAGTCCAGCCGATCGTCCAGGCCGCCGTGGCGGACGCCGTCAGCCATTGGCTGGAGACGCATCCGCGCGAGGCCAAGGGCATCATCCAGAAGGTGATGGACGCCGCCTCCGCCCGCGAAGCCGCCCGCAAGGCGCGCGAACTGACTCGCCGCAAGGGCGTGCTCGATGTCTCCACCCTGCCCGGCAAGCTCGCCGATTGCCAGGAACGGGACCCGTCGAAATGCGAACTCTTCCTCGTCGAGGGTGATTCGGCCGGCGGCTCCGCCAAGCAGGGGCGCGATCGCAAATTCCAGGCGATCCTGCCGCTGAAAGGCAAGATCCTCAACGTCGAGCGCGCGCGGTTTGACCGCATGCTCGGCAGTGCGGAAATCGGCACGCTGATCACAGCCCTCGGCACCGGCATCGGCCGTGGCGAGCCCGAGCAGGGCGGGTTTTCGATCGAGAAGCTCCGCTACCACCGCATCATCATCATGACTGACGCCGACGTGGACGGATCGCATATCCGCACGCTGCTGCTGACCTTCTTCTTCCGCCAGATGCCGGAACTGATCGAGCGCGGCCATCTCTACATCGCCCAGCCGCCGCTCTACCGCGCCAAGCGCGGCAATGATGAGCGGTATCTGAAAAACGACGACGCGCTGGAAGCCTTCCTGCTCGACAAGGCGCTCGGCGAAGCCAAGCTCACCTATCTGAACGGCATCACCTTCTCCGCCGCCGACCTGGTGGACGAAGTGCGCTGGCTGCGGGAGGCCGCGCAAAATCTCGGCCGCCTCGCCGTCACCGCCCCGGTGAATCTGCTCGAACAGGCCGCCATCGCCGGCGCCATCACCACCGACCTCGCCCGCGCCCAGAATGCAACAGCCGAGACGGTGCGCCGCCTGAACGAGATCAGCCCGCCCAATGAACGCGGCTGGATGGTCACCGCCGACACGGACGGCCTGCGCATGTTCCGCACCGTGCGCGGCGTCGCCGAACGCCATCTGATCGACCCGTCAGCTTTGCGCAGCGCCGAAGCCCGCTGGCTGGCGGATCGTGTGCAGGCCCTGCAAGACCGCTTCCCCGGCCCGGCCACGCTCAAGCTCGACAACACCGAAGTCCAGGTCGCCGGCCCCGCCACGGCATTCGACCGCATCATCGGCCATGGCCGCCGCGGCCTCACGGTTCAGCGCTTCAAAGGCCTGGGCGAGATGAATCCCGAGCAGCTCTGGAAGACCACGCTCGACATGAGCGCCCGCACCCTGCTGCAAGTCCGCGTCGGCGATGCCGAGGATGCCGCGCAGGTATTCTCGACGCTGATGGGCGACGTGGTGGAACCGCGCAGGGACTTCATTGTGGGGAATGCGTTGAAGGTGGCTAACCTAGACGTGTAGGGTGGAATGCCGAAAGGCATTCCACCAACCACCCACACCGGGCGCACACATCATGCCCGACTTTCGTCGCAACCGCGTCGTAGGCGGAACCTATTTCTTCACCGTCAACCTGCAAGACCGTGCCTCGACTCTTCTGGTCGAGCACATCCACCTGTTGCGTGCCTCTGTCCGCCGCGTGCGCATGCTGGCACCCTTCCATATCGATGCCTGGGTGGTCCTGCCTGACCACATGCACGCCGTCTGGACGCTACCCGAAGGCGACTCAAATTTCCCCCGCCGCTGGCAGGCCATCAAGATGGCGTTCTCAAAAGGGCTCACACCCATTGAGGCTCGCTCCGACACACAACAGCGCCGGGGAGAACGCGCGATCTGGCAGCGCCGCTATTGGGAGCACACCATTCGCGACGAGCGCGACTACGCCGCGCATGTGGATTACATCCACTTCAACCCAGTCAAACACGGCCTTGCTTCCGAACCTGCAGCCTGGCCATTCTCGTCATTTCATCGCGCTGTCGCCAACGGCCGCTATCCGCGTAGGTGGAATGGTCGCGCGGATAACTCAGAGAGTTGAGGCGAGCGCCCGTAGGGTGGAATGCCGATGCGGCATTCCACCATCTCGCTCATTCCACGGGGACCATCCACCTCACCGATACACGAAAATTTTTCAAAAATAACAATAATGGGATGTACTTGAAAACTCGGGCGTTCTCAACGAACTGCAGATGAGCTTACAGAAACTGATTCCGCATCGATTGGATGGTGGAATGCGAAGCGCATTCCACCCTACGCTTACTGTAGGAGGTCAGTGACGGTCATAAATTTTACAGAATTATCATAATATTTTCATGAACATATACCAAATTCTTGACCGGCATTCCTTCAAGATCACAAAAATTCATTCAGGAGGATACCAAATGTCGTTAGTTCGATTGGCTCTTGGCTGCTTCGTGTGCGCCGGCATTGTCACGTCCCCTGTGCAGGCCGCGCCAGTGCTGATGTCATCCTGGGAATTCAATGGGAACTGGGATTCCTCGAATGACCCCTCTTTCAATTTGATTCCGGATGGCGGCGCGCAACTGGTTCCGAGTCCATTTGGAATGGCTGCGTCTTTCGGCGGGGGATATTTCAGCGGTCCCACCAATCCCGCGCTGGCTCACGCTGATTCGATTAGCCAAGTTACCAGTGCCAGTTTCAATTCGGGCTTTTCGATTGTTGGGACAATTCGCCCCAGTTCTGCATCGGGGTCCAGCTCGGGGAACTTTCTCTCTCATGATACGAGCTTTGGAGACCTCACAAGGGTAGGATTCCAGTTTGGTGTCATTTACAGCGACATGTCGCTCACGGTTCAAATTCGCGACATCGACGACCGTCGATTGCT
>CANJOG010000234.1 GCA_947475475.1 Acetobacteraceae bacterium | reverse complement strand
TTCGACGAACAGACCGAGACCACTGCGCGCACCCGCAGCTACGTCACCGTGCTGAACGTGATGAAGGGAGACTCCCCGAGCCTCGTCCTGCGCGGCTGCGGCGTCTATCACGACAGCTTCATCAAGGAAGACGGCCGCTGGGTGATTGCCGAGCGCGTGTTCAAGATCGACTATCTGGTCTGATCTGCACCCCGCGGCGGCGTGGCGAAGGAGTCACGCCGCTGGGGCACTCAATGCGGCCAGCACTGCCGCCAGAAACTCCCGCAGCCGGAACGGCTTGTGCAGGATATGCTCGCAACTCCTGAGCACATGCCCACCAATTTCGCGCGCAGCCCAGGAAGGTGGCGCGTCATCCGCCTGCAAATAGATCACCCGCAGACCCTGCCAGCGCCGCAATGCCAGGGTCGCCAGCGTGACCCCGTCAATCGCTCCTTCGCCCGCGGACTCGCAGACGAGTAACCGCGGCGGCAGGAAATCCGGGGACGATAGCGCCTCGTCAGCACCCGCAAAGGCGCTCACGGTCATGCCAAATTCCTGCAACGCATCGGCCAGCAAACCCCGCAGGGCCGCATCGCCATCGACGATCATGACATCCATGAACTCTCCACGCGGCCAATGGGGAGCCTATTCCCGAGCACTCCGCCTGGATATGCGGAAAAATCGGGAATCGCTCAGGGCTCGGTCCACAAGGACTTGGTCCGCCGCCCTATCTGGTGGCAGACTGCCGCTTCTCCGCCCGGGCCATAACCGGGCCAAAGCGACCGAGGAACTGCCCATGGACAGCAATGCCGACGCGGCCGGAAAGAAGCGGCTCGAGGATTTCAACCCGTTGGACCCGATCCAGGCGGATGATCCCTATGAGTGGTATTCGCAACTCCATGCCGAATGTCCGGTCTATCGCATTCCGCAGACCGGCATGTATTTCGTCACCAAATACGACGATCTGCGTGCCATGCTGCGCGATACCGAGACCTTCTCCAATAATCTCTCCGTCATTGGCGCCATGCAGGGCGCCAAGCAGGATGGAGACCGTGATGTTTATGGCGAAGTCCTGCGCGAGCGCGGCTGGGAGCATATGATGACGCTCCAGCGCACCGATCCGCCGCTGCATCGCCGCTACCGCGAACTCGTGGAAGCCGCCTTCACCGCCAGCCGCGTCCGCACCATGGCGCCGCGCATCGAGGAACTCACACACCAGCTCATCGACACCTGGATCGATGATGGTGAGTGCGAATTCATCGAGCAGTTCAGCCTGCCGCTGCCCGGCACCATCATCGCCGAACAGGTCGGCCTGCCCGGCAGCGAGATTAAGACCTTTAAGCGCTGGGCAACAGCGATGATGAAGCCGCAGATCATGAAACTGAACGAGGAGGAGATGCGCGAATGCGCCGAGGTGGAGCTGGAGGTCCAGCATTATCTCGATGGCCTGTTCAAGGCACGCCGCGCCGCGCCGCAATCCGATCTGATCTCGGTGATGGTCAATACACGCTTCGAAGGCCAGGAACCGTTGACCGATCGCGAACTGCAATCGGTGATGCGTCAGCTCATCAATGGCGGCTATGAAACGGTGATCACCGCGCTGGCCCATGCCATGTGGCAGCTCATCCGCTTTCCCGAATTGCAGAACGAGCTCCGCGAGGACAAGTCGCGGGTGAAGAACTTCATCGAGGAATCGCTGCGCTGGGAAAGCCCGGTGATCGGCCTGTTCCGCCGGGCCACCAAGGATACCGAGTTCAAGGGCGTCAAGATCGAGAAGGATGCGATCATTCTCGCCGGCTACGGCCCCGCCAATCGCGACGCTGACAAATTCACTTGCCCGCACCAGTTCGATGCCAAGCGGGACAATGCCGGCGCGCATCTGGCCTTCGGCTCGGCGACGCATTTCTGCCCGGGCGGCCAGCTCGCCCGGCAGGAAATGAATTCCGCCATCTCGATCCTGCTCGACCGCATCAGGGATATCGAACTGGCACGGCCGCTGCCCATACCCGCGCATCACTCCGACATCTCGCATATCGCGTTGAAGCAACTGCACATCAAGTTCAAGAAGATCCGCTAGAGCACGTTCCGTTCGAGTGGAATCACTCGAACGGAAGGTCGTGCTCTAGAAACATAAATCTCTAGAGTGTGTTATGCACCTTGCATAAGCTGAGCTGCGTGTTTGAGCATATATCCGACGAATGCAATCACGTGGAAGCCGGCGAGTGTTTCGGCATATCTCTCGTAGTCCTTGACCAATCTTCTGCACCGTGTCGCCCAGGCAAATGACCGCTCCACCACCCAGCGGCGCGGCAGCAAAACAAATCCACGCTTTGCTTCTGGCAGTTTGACCACATGCAGTGTGATGCCCTGCTCGGCTGCAGCTTCAGCAACTGATGCACCGGTGTAGCCCTGATCCACGTAGGCTAGGGAGACAGTGTATCCGGTCGCCTCCTGAATATCAGCGGCGAGTCTGGCAACAGCCGTGCGGTCGCCCACGTCGGCGGGTGTCACGTGCAGCGCCAGTAATTGACCCAGTGTATCAACCGCCAGATGGACCTTCGAGCCGCGTTTGCGTTTGGCTCCATCATAACCCGCCCGCTGACCGCTCTCCGGCGTCGAGCGAAGGGTGCGGCTGTCGATGATCGCAGTGGTTGGTTCTTCGCTACGGCCCGCAGCCAGGCGCAGCACGGCGCGCAAGTCATGGGCAAGCGTCTCAAAGCATCCGGCAGCGAGCCAACGCTGCGCTTGCTGATAGACCGCAAACCAGGGTGGAAAATCATTCGGCATCGCCCGCCAGGCAATGCCGTACCGGATCACATAACGCAGCGCATTGAACAATTCACGCAAGCAATGCTGCCGCTGCGGTGCGTCCTGAACCATCAAGGTAAGGTAAGGAACCACCAACGACCATTCATCGTCAGAGACGTCAGAAGGGTAGGGCTTTCGAGCATGGGTCATCCATCGCTATTAGCCCCAAGCCGACCGGAAGTACATAACACCCTCTAGCACGCGGCGCCGCGTAGACATCTGCCGCCCCGGCTAATTAAGATCACAGCAATAACACCCCGGGGAAACGCCATGTCCATCCGCCGCCGCAACCTGATGCTGGGCGCCGCCGGTGCCACTTTTGCCGCCTCGGCCTATCGCCGTGTGGGCGCGCAGGAGACCGGCCCGATCCGGATCGGCCTGGCCATCCCGCTCAGCGGCCCGATGCAGCTTTTCGGCAAGGACATACGAATCGGCGCCGAACTCGCCGCCGAGCTCGTCAACAAGGCCGGCGGCGTCATGGGCCGCTCGATCGAGCCGGTCTTTGGCGACAGCAAGGCGCTCCCCAATGACGTGGTCTCCGCCGCGCGCGAGATGATTTCCAGCGGTATCCGCCATCTCTGCGGCGGCACCCAGACAGGCGAGGCCCTGGCGCTGCGCCCGGTCGTTGAGGCCGCCGGCGCCATGCTGTTCACCACCGGGGCCAATGGCGCCCCAGTCACGCACGAGAATTTCTCCAAGCGCATCTTCCGTGCCACTAATAACGATGTCGAAAGCGTCACCGCCCAGGCCCGTCTCGCCGTTGAGAAAGGTGGCGATATCGCCGAATGGGCCTCGATCCAGTACGATTCCGCCTCGATGATCGCCGCCTATAACCAGTTCGGCCGCAGGACCGGCGAAGGCGCCACCAAGCTCGGGCGCCAGGCGCGCTTCCAGGAGCCGGTGATGGTCAAGCTCGGCACCAGCGACTTCCGCAACCAGATCGCCCGCATCGCCGCCTCCCCAGCCGAGGGGCTGTTCGTCCAGATTCCCGGCCAGGATGCCATCACCTTCCACCAGCAGGCCCGCGCCTTCGGCCTCGCCTCCAAGCTGAAAATGGTGCTCGACCGCGGCAATGAGGTCGCCTTCGCCCGCGCCATGAAGAAGGGCCTGCCCAACAACTACTGGACGCTCACCTTCTGGCAGCCGGACCTGTTCGAGGATGTCCCCTTCAGCCGTGATCTCGCCCGCGCATATATTGCCCGCACCGGCGATGTCCCCACCGGCTTCCTGCATGCCGGCTCCTCCGGTCTGCTTGCTTATGTCGCCGCCATCAAGGCGGCCAATGGCAATTCCGATCCGGATGTCCTGATCAAGCTGCTGGAGGACGGGCTGCGCGTGCCGACCGCGCTCGGCGATGTCACCTATCGCCGGGAAGACCATCAGGTCATCGCCCCGGTCGTCTATGTGAAATTCATCCCCGCCGACACTGAAGTCGGCTTCAAGGTCGCCGATGGCGTCCGCTATGATGGTCTCAGCCTGCTCGAACCGGCCACACCCGGTCAGACCTACCAGGACTAGCAGTTCACGGCGGGGCGAGGCTCTCTACGGATTCTCGCCCCATTCCTCGGCAATCCGCGCCCGCGCCTTGGCCAAACCGACCAGCCGGCCACGATCGCGCGTCTCCAGCACCACCAACCACACCACCGGCACCAGTTCGGCAATCAACCAGCCC
>CANJOG010000233.1 GCA_947475475.1 Acetobacteraceae bacterium | reverse complement strand
GCCGCCGCAATAGAGAGCGTGAACAGGGCAGGGGGAAGCACGATGGGATGGTTGGAAGGCGACGTCGCACTCGTCACCGGCGGCGGTTCCGGCCTTGGCCGTGCTATCGTCGAACGCTATATCGAGGAAGGTGCCCACGTCGGGGTACTCGAACGCTCGCCGGAGAAAGTTTCCGATCTGCGCGCGTCACTTGGCGACAAGGTCGTCGTTATCCAGGGTGACGTCACCAGCCTCGACGATAACGACCGCGCCGTCGCCGAGACTATCGCTCGCTTCGGTAAGCTCGACTGTTTTGTCGGCAATGCCGGCATCTGGGATTTCTCCATCCCGCTGCTCGATATTCCGCGCGACAAGCTCGAAGCCGCATGTGACGAAGTGTTCAATGTGAACATGAAGGGTTATCTCTTTGGCGCCAAAGCCTCAGCCCGCGCACTGCTGGAAACACGGGGAAGCATGATCTTCACACTCTCTAATGCGGCCTTCTATCCGGGTGGCGGCGGCGCGATCTACACCGCCTCCAAACACGCTGGCGCCGGCTTGGTGCGACAGCTCGCCTATGAACTTGCACCGAAAGTGCGCGTCAACGGCGTCGCGCCTACCGGCATGAGCAGCGATCTGCGTGGCCCGCGCGCGCTCGATCTGCAGGACACGACGTTGAACAGCCGCTTGCCGTCCGACGTGATCGCGACAATCATGCCGCTGCAATTTACGCCCGAGCCGCGCGACTATACCGGCCATTATGTGCTGCTCGCCTCGCGCGAGAATTCCCGCACCACCACTGGTGCGCTCATCGCCGCCGATAACGGCCTGGGCATTCGTGGTTTGCGCCGCCCGGCCGGCGGAATCGACCTGTAATCAGATCCAATCGGAGCCACTCCCATGTCCAGCAAGAAGACCGTTGATGTGCTCTACGACGATTACATGAGCGGCCGACGTGAAGCCGGCTTCGCACCCCGCCATGGCATCACCACCATGGATGCGGCTTATGACATCCAGGGGCAGATGATGACCCGCGTGCTCGCCACCACCGGCGCGCGCCGTTACGGTTACAAGATCGGCCTCACCTCAGTGCGCATGCAGGCACTCTGTGGAATCGAAACGCCGGTCGCCGGCCTCGTGCGTAGCGACGAAGTAGTGCAATCCCCCGGCACCCTCGCTCTTTCCGCCTACGGCCATCTCGGCCTGGAATTCGAAATTGCGGTCCGACTCTCACGCGACCTCGATGGACCCGGCCCGATTACGCTCGAATTGGTCGCCGCCGCGGTCGATGGCGTCGCTCCCGCTGTGGAAATCGTCGATGACCGTAAGCTCGATCTCAAGCAAATGGATGTACTGTCGCTCATCGCCGAGAACACCTGGAATGCTGGCTTGCAGGTCGGCACTTTCGTCGCTCCGCCGGTGAACTGGGGCGATCTGGCTGACACACAAGGGACGCTGGCGATTAACGGGGCGTCTGCCGATACCGGCTATGGCCGTGATGCGCTCGGCCATCCCTATGCGCCAGTTGCCTGGCTCGCCTCTTATCTCATCACGCGCGGCCAGAAGCTGTGCGCGGGCGACGTCATTTCCACCGGCAGCATTATGCCGGTCCGCTTCCCAAATCCTGGTGACACCTTCACTTTTACCCTGGCCGGCATTGGCACAATCACGACATCCGTGACCGCCTGATTATGGCTTGGCTGCGGGCGGGCTGCATGCTGCGGCCCGCCGGCAACTCAGTAGGCCGGCTTGTGGACTTTCTGAGCCTCGCCGCGCGCTTTCTGAATCGCGGCGATCGCCGCCTGCATCATCAGCCCGGAATCACTATTCACGGTTGCAAAATCGAAGCCCATCGCATGCATCCGCGCGGCATACTCCGGAGCTGAACAATGCAGGCCCGCAAACATGCCACGCGACTTGCAGGCCTTCAGCAACCGCCCATAGATCGCCAGAACTTCGGCCTCCTCGCAATCCATATGCGGCTCCATGCCCATGGAGAAACACAGATCGGTGGGCCCGACATAAACGGCATCGATCCCCTCCACATCGAGAATTGCATCCATATTGGCGACAGCTTCGACTGTCTCGATCATGGCAATGCAGAGCACTGTCTGATTGGCTGTGCGCTGGTAGTTCCCTGGTCCAAATCCTCCCATGCGGATCGGTCCGTTGCTACGCCGTCCCATCGGCGGGTAGCGGCAGGCATCTACCAGGCGCAATGCATCCTCGCGGCTATTCACCATCGGGCAGATCACGCCCATCGCGCCTCCATCGAGAACCTTGCCAATAATGCCTGGTTCATTCCACGGCACGCGCGCCATTAGTGTTACCGGCGCTGCCTGCATTGCCTGGAAGCAGGCCACCATGGAGAGATAATCCTGAACGCCGTGCTGGAGGTCCACCGTCACACTGTCCCAACCGGCACGTGCGAAAGTCTCGGCGGTGAAGGCACAGGGCGAGACAAGCCAGCCATTCAGAGTCGGATTTCCAGCCAGCCAGGATTGTTTCAGCATGTTCATGGGGATTTTCTCTTCCATATTCGTGTTTGTCTGGCCGCGACTGGTGTGACGCCTCTCGCACCGGCAGCTTGCTCGGTTTGCACGAGCGGCTTTCGCGGTACACCGTCCAGCCGCACCGTGCCGCGACCTTCCAGCGCCGTCGAGATTGCGCGCGCAGTATCATCGAGCAATGCGCGCAACTCCGGTACCCGACGATCCGGAATACGTTCACTGATCGCCGCCAGTGCCAGAGCCAGAAATGGCCGCCCATCATGCGCGGGAACTGCAATCCCGATCCCACGCACGCCAGAGACCGGCTTGTCATTGATATCGGCCAATCCGTTCTGCCGTGTCTCGCTGATGCGTGCCCGTACCTCGGCCTCAGTCAGTCCGTTATGAAACTGCAGATCACGCACAGTCGCGCTCAGCACCTGATTGATCTCGTCATCATCAAGCGCCGCCAGTAACGCAACACCGCCCGTGCCGACGCCAAGCGGAAGTCGGCCACCAACCTCAATTGTGACCGCACGGATGGGGTAGTTACCCTCCGCGCGGTCAAGGCAGACCGTATCGACGCCGCTGCGCAGCGAGAGATAGGCGGTATCGCCTGAAACCGCAGCCAAGCGTGCCGTATGCGGCCGGCAGATGCCGATCAATTCTGATTGCCAGGTGCTGGCTAGCCCAAATTCAAAGGCTAGTGGGCCGATACGGTAAAGCCCATGCGACGAGTCCTGCGCGACCAACCCTTCTTGCACAAGGGCGCGCAAAATGCGGTGAACCGTTGGCTGCGGGAGCCCAAGTGCCGCTGCCAGATCTTTCAGCCGCCGTCCGCCGGACGATCCGCGTGCAATCGCCCGCAAAAGCGAGACAGCGCGGGCGATGGTCTGCGCGCCAGATACCTTCTCTGAAACCGCGCTGGCACGCGCCTTCTCTCCAGCTTCAGGCTCAGATTGGGATGGCGGCACGCAGGATTCCGATTCAGTTCTTTCCGGTAAATGGAAGTTACCGGAGCCAGATTGGCCTCGCAAGCTGTACGTACTCGCGTCAATTGACGAAAGTTACCCACCAGAGCTAAATTCAAGCCGAATTGATCACAAGTTCAACAAGCGGAATTTCCGTCCAACCCGCTCCGGATAGGCCTGCACGGCACCGGCGTCGAGACGCGGGAAGGCCCACAGGGAGAGCGCAGTATGGTAGCGACAATCTGGCCGGTCACCGATGACTTTGTCGCCGAAATCGGCGATGTCGATCTCGCCGGACCTCTTTCAGTGGAAAACCTTGCCGTCATCAAGGGCGCATTCGCGAAGTATGCCGTGTTGGTATTCCCTGATCAGAACCTGACGCAGGAACAGCATCTCGATTTCGCGCGTAATTTCGGTCCGCTCGAAGATACAGGCGGCGTTTATGGCGGGCGTCGCTCAGAGGGGTCGCGCATCCGCACTGACCTCGGCGATGTCTCCAATCTTGCGCCTGATGGCACGATCTGGCCCGCTGATAGCCGCCTACGTATGGTGCTTGCAAGCAACAAGCTTTGGCACGCTGACAGTTCCTTCAAGTTCGTTCCTGCAAATGCGTCGCTTCTCTATTCGCACGAGGTGGTGCCGGTTGGCGGCATGACCGAGTTTGCAGATCAACGCGGCGCCTATGACGCGCTTTCAGATGACATGAAGCGCAAACTTGACGGCCTTATCGTCGAGCATTCCTTCCTCTTCTCGCGCGAACGAATGGGATTCACGGACTTCACCGAGGAAGAGCGCATTGCCTTGGCGCCGGTGCCGCAACTCATGGTTCGCACCATGCCTGAATCCGGCCGCAAGTCGCTGTTCCTCTCGTCGCATGCTGGCCAAGTCAAAGGTATGGATAAGGCGGGGGGCCGTGCGCTGATCGATCAGTTGCTCGAGCACGCAACTCAGCGGCAATTCGTCTACCGCCATCGGTGGCGGAAGAACGATGTTGTGATCTGGGATAATCGCTGCACGCTCCATCGCGGCCGTGATTT
>CANJOG010000232.1 GCA_947475475.1 Acetobacteraceae bacterium | reverse complement strand
GGCACGAAAGCCCCCCGGCGCGACAACAGAAATTGGCGGCACATGACCCTGGCTCCACAACCCGGCCCGCTTTACAGCGCCCCTGCCTTCCCGCAAAGTTTTCCCAACAAAGCCCCCGGAGGCGCCCAGGCAATTCACGCATGGGCGAGGGGACGATCAGGGAGAAACCCAATGCCCGCCCGCGCGCTCGAACACGTCAATATCCGGACCACGCATTTTGCCGCGACGATCCGCTTCTTCACCGATATTATCGGCCTGAAGACCGGCTTCTACCCGACCCAGGCCGGCTTCCCCGGCGCCTGGCTCTATGACCAGAATAACGTCCCCGTCCTGCATGTTCTCGACATCGATCCGTTCGACGGCGCGATGCTGGAAAAAGTCAATGCGCTGACCTATCCCCGTCAGGTCGAATCCATGTACGGCACTGGCGCGATCGACCATATCGCCTTCGCCGCCGATGATTTTGACGGCATGATCGCCAAGCTCGAAGCCGAGCAGATCCGCTACAAAACCCAGCACATCGTCTCCTGGCTGAAGCAGGTCTTCGTGCTCGATCCAAACGGCATCGTCATTGAACTGAACTTCCAGGTTGGCGAACGCCCGCAATGAACGACGCCCCCTTCCACGCGCCACTGCCGCAAGCCGAAGCCGCCCTGGTCGGCACCGAAGCCGGCTACCAGGAAATGATCGCCCGCGCCTGGAAGCTCGTGCCCATGCTGCGCGCGCGCGCCACCGAAACCGAGGCGCTCGGCCATGTGCCGGACGACATCATCAAGGCGCTGGTCGAGACCGGACTGATGAAAATCGTCCGCCCCGCCCGCTTCGGCGGCTACTCTCAGCGGCCGGAGCTGATGTACGACATTGCCGCCATTCTCGCCCATGGCTGCATGTCCACCTCCTGGGTGTTCCTCAACCTCTCCTCGCACGACCTCATGCTCGCCGCCTGGCCGATCGCCGCCCAGCACGATGTCTGGGACGACAATGCAGACGCGCTGATCAGCTCCACCGTCGTCTTCCCCGCCGGCAAGGCGCGCAAGGTCGAGGGCGGCTATATGCTCAGCGGCCGTTGGCCCTTCTCCAGCGGCGTGCATCCCTGCGGCTGGAACATGCTCGGCGGCCTGGTCGCTCCGGAGAAAGAGGGCGCGCCACCCGGCATGCGCTTCTTCCTCGTCCCCAGCAGCAAATACCGCATCATCGACAACTGGGATGTCATCGCGCTGCGCGGCACAGGCAGCAACGATGTCGAGATGGATGAGAGCTTCATCCCCGAACACCACACGCTCGATTATGTCACCTCGATCGAGGGCCGCGCGCCGGGCATCGCCGACCACCCCGATGAACTCTGGGTGAAATTCCCCACCTACACCGCCGGCTTCCTCATCCTCGGCTGCATGGTCGGCGCAGCCCGCGGCGCCTATGAGGGCTTCGTGCAACAGGCTCGCGACGCCCGCGACCGCGTCTCCGGCCGCGCACTCGCCGCCGATCCGCAATACCAGTCGAAAATCGCCGAGGCCGGCGCGCTGCTCGACATGGTGGAAGTTTTTGTCCGCGCCCGCTGGAAGGAAACCCAGGACGCGGTTCTCGCCGGGGTAAAATTCAACGCCGCCAACGGCCTGAAACTCCGCCGCGATTGCGCCATGTGTTCGAAAATGGTGGTGCAGGCCGTGGACATCCTCTTCGCCCTGACCGGCGGCAGCGGCCTGTATGAGAGCAACTCCATGCAGCGCGTCTGGCGCGACATCCATGGCGGCGCCGCCCATGTGATCTTCCGCTGGGACGTCCACGGCACGGTGTTCGGCAAGGTGGAGCTCGGCCTGCCCAGCCTTATGCCCGGCATGGCGGTCTAAAGCCGGGGCGCTCTGAACGCCGCATCGCCGGGTTCGCATTTTTGGTCGGCCTCGTGCTAGGCATGGGGCCGTATCGGAAAGCTAAGCCGGGTGACCATGGGCTATCGGAGCAGTGCCAGCCGCCAACGCAGCCGTGACCGCCGGCGGTTCATGGGGCGCATCGTCGCCTTCATGGCCTTCCTGGTTCTGCTCGCCGCCCTCGGCTGGTCCGCCTATGAATCCGGCAGCAAGCTGGCGGAAATGCGCATCACCGATGTGGAGGCCAGCAACGCCCGGCTGACCACCGAGCGCGACACCGCCCGCGCCGATCTCCGCCGAATCGAGGCCACGCTCGCCGCCGAACGCCAATCCCGCGCCGATCTGCAAAAGCGCTACGACTCCGAGGTGCCGAGCGGCCAGAACGCCGAACTCTTTGCCCTGCTGCAACAGCGCCTGCGCAGCGGCCTTGCCCCCGCGCGCGCCGCGCAGATCCTGCGCGAAGCGGCCGAGACCAAGGCCTGCGACACCCGGACCACCCGCCGCCGCTTCCCCATCGTGATCGGCGCCGGCAAGCCGGCCGAGACGGTCACGCTGCTGGATGGTCTGATTGCCGTCTCCGCCTCCGCCACCAGCCCCGATCCGCGCACCACAACCGTGCTCGTCACACCCGCCTGGCTCGCCGAGCCGATCAAGCTGGACGGGCTGCCAGCCCGTCACGACATTCTGGTGAACAATCTGGTGCTGAAACTCACTGTCGAACCCAGCGAGGTTGCCGGCTTCGCCAATGCAATCCTGAGCGGCTGCGGCAAGCTTTAAATACTGAGTCCACCCAGCGACTTGCCACCATCGACGAACAAGGTCTGCCCGGTAATGAACCGTGTCCCAGGCGCGGCGAGAAACGCCACCGCATGGGCAATCTCGGCCGGATCGGCCGCCCGCCCCTCCGGCTCCAGCGCTTCCCAGGCGGCGAACATCTCGGGCGGAGCCGAGCGCGTCATCGGCGTATCGGTAAAGCCGGGCGCCACGGAATTGACCGCAATCCGCGCCGCGCGCAATTCCATCGCCATGGCGCGCGTCAGCCCGATCACCGCGGATTTCGACGCCACATAATGCGCGAACCGCGTGCCACCCAGCGCCCCGCGTGAGGAAATGGTGACAATGCGCCCGCCCGCCCCCATGCGCCGTGCCGCTTCCTGCGCCGGGATGAACGTGCCAACCACATTCACATCCAGCACCCGGCGGAAAGACTCCTCGTCCAGCTCCAGGAATTTAGCATCGCCATAAATACCGGCAGCACAGACCATCACATCGACCCGCGCCTCCGCCCCCAGCACAGCGGCCACCGTGGCGCGGTCGCACACATCGGCGACGCCTGCCACAACCTCCAGCCCCTCGCCCGCCAGCGCCGCCGCCGTGGCGCGCACCGCCGCCGCATTGCGATCCATGGCGATGACGCGAAATCCGTCCTGCCCCAGCCTGCGCGCACTCGCCCGCCCAATGCCCTGCGCCGCGCCAGTGACAAACGCAGTCTCTTTCCCGGTCTTTACGGTCACGTCAGGCCCCCTCAGCCAGTCACAAAGCCCAGCGCATGCGGCAAAGCGAGCGCGATGATCGGCAGCAATGTTGTCGCCACCAGCACCACAATCAGCGTGATGATAAACGGTGGAATTTCGCGGAAGATTTCACCGAGCGACGTGCCGGTCAGATTGCTGATGACAAACAGCAGCAGCCCATGCGGCGGCAGCGCAAGCCCCACCATCATGTTCAGCATGATCACCACGCCGAAATGCACGAGATCGATGCCCAGCCCATGCGCGATCGGCACCAGCAACGGCACGATCACCAGCAGAATCGTGATCTCGTCAATCAGCACCGCCAGCAACAGCAAAATCACATTGACGCAAAGCAGAAAGGCAATCGGCGAGAGATGCCAGCCTTCCAGCGTCGCACGAATAAGCTGCGGCGCCCCTTCATTGGCAATCGCGAAATTGAACACGAAGGCGCCGGACATGATCAGCCCGATGGTCGCGGTCTGGCGCACCGTCTCGGCAATCGTCTGGATCAGCACGCCGAGCCCGATCGAGCGATAGATGAACAGTGCCAGCACCAGCGCATAGGTCGCCGCAATTGCCGCCGCCTCGGTCGGTGTCGCGATGCCGGAATAGATGATTCCCAGCAGAATCCCCGGCAGCGCGAGCGCCGGCAGCGCGCGCAGGAAGATCAGCGGAATCCGCGCCCAGTCGGTGCGCGCCTCGGCCGGAAAACCGCGCCGCCGCGCGATGATCGAAATGGCAATCATCAGCGCAATCGTCGTGCCCACCGCCGGCACAATCCCGGCCAGGAACAGCGCACCCACCGAGGTATTGGCAATCAACGCATAGAAAATCATCGGAATCGACGGCGGCACCAACGGCCCGAGCGTCGAGGAGACCGCCGAGGTCGCCCCGGCAAATCCCGCCGGATAACGTCCACCGCGCATCATCATCCGCGCGACAATCAGCCCAGGCCCCGCCGCATCCGCGACAGCACTGCCGCTCATGCCGGAAAAGACGAGATTGGAGACCACATTCACATGCGCCAGCCCACCGCGGAACCGCCCCACCATGGCCTGCGCAAACAGCAGCAACCGCTCCAGCACGCCACTTGCATTCATCAGATTGGCGACAAAG